>CAVOCR010000038.1:0-9227 GCA_963694245.1 Myxococcota bacterium | reverse complement strand
ATCAAAGGATGTTTCTGATCGTCGTGGCGTGGTGGATGCGGGAGTGTTCGGACTCCTCTGACTCGACTGAGATCAGTGATGAGCGCGGCGGCGAGCTGGGGAGAGGACCCCGGTGATACGTAGGAGCAGGAACATGAAGCGCGTAGAACGGTTCGGAATTCGGGGGCTGATCCTGGCGGCATTGCTGCTCGCAGGATGCTCGGGCACCACGCTCCCCGCAGACTCGGACCAGGATGGGCTCTCCGACGAGGAAGAGCTCTTTTATTCGACCGATCCCGAGGACGCCGACTCGGATGATGACGGTATCATCGATGGAGAGGAGATCGCGCTCGGAACCGATCCCAACGACAGCGACACCGATTCCGATGGCCTCATTGACGGAGAGGAGCGGGTGTTCGGCACGGATCCCAACGCCGAGGACTCCGATTCAGACGGCGTTCACGACATCGACGAGCTCGCCCAGGGGACGGACCCGGTGGACCCGGACTCCGACGACGATGGTCTCCTCGACGGGGAGGAGGCAGCGCTTGGAACCGATCCCAACGCCGCGGACTCCGACTCGGACGGCGTCAGCGACCTCGCTGAGGGGCCGAACGGAACGGATCCCCTGGCTCCCGACTCCGATGACGACGATTTGAGCGACGGTGACGAGGGGAACATCGGAACGGATCCGCTCGATCCCGACACCGACCGGGACGGGTTTCCGGATGGCAATGAGGTGTCAGGGGGAAGCGATCCCCTGGATCCCACGAGCTTTGTCTACACGGGCGGGTGGCCCAACAACCTCGACAAGGACGCAGTGAATGTGTCCTCCTGGGACGATCCGCCGGTGACCGGGGGGCCATTTGTCCCGTTTGAGGGCATCGATCAGTACGGAGACATGGTGAAGATTCTCGACTTCGCCTTCGACGGAAAGCCGATCGTGATCGCGGCGTGGCCTCTGTTGTGCACACCGTGCCAGTTCCTTCAAGAGTACATGTCCACTGGAGAGCTCACTCCGCCGCCAACCGGGCTCGGGGACTCATATCCCTGGTGGAAGGAGGAGTTCGCGGGGGTCCGTGACCTCCTCCTGGAGGGTAAGATCCACTGGGTGAGCGTCGCCCTCTTTGCATCCCCCGAGGACGTGGCGTCGTACCATGAGGCCTTTCCCAGCGAGTCCATTCCCCTGCTTGCGGATGGTGGTGAAGACTCGGACGACCTGGGCTCGCTCGCGACCTGGATCGCTAGCGGCGGCAAAATGGTGTGGCCTCATATCGGAGTGCTCGATGAGGAGTTGCAGTACATCCTCTTCTCGGATGAGGGACCCGCGCCGGGCCTGCAGGCCCTGATGGATCTGGGGCTCTAGGGAAGGGCTCAGTTCTGGACGCCGGAGCCCCCGCCCGAGGTGATCGCGCCCATCTCAAGCAGCGTCATCATCAGCTGGGCCCGCTCGCTCAGGCTCTGGACCTCGAGGAGCGCCTGTTTCTCCCGCGCTTCAAACGGACAGACGATGCTAAGTGAACTGATGAGGTCCTCGTCTCCGCGACTCTCAATGGCTTTCCAGTTCGGTTTGATGCCCTTGCGCTGGAAATAGACCTTGAGATGCTCGATCAATGCATTGCGGTCGAATTCCGTCGTGTCGTCTTCGAGGTCGCTGGCGAATTCCGTCCAGTCGGGAACGATCTGCCTGTAGCCGTTCCGCTCCTCCATCTCGTGTTGGAGCGTAAAGCGGCAGACCCCTTTCAGCGTCACCAGAAACCGTCCGTCCCCGGTCTCTGCAAATTGGACGATTCGTCCCGCGCACCCCTTGCTGAAGAGGGCTTTCTGGCCCTTTCTCTCGGGCTGGATCATTCCGATCATGCGGTGAGTTCCCAGCACGTCCCGCACCATCTGGAGATACCGCGCCTCAAAGATGTTCAAGGGCAGCCGCGCTCTCGGCAACAGAAGGATCCCCGTCAGTGGAAAGACGGGAAGCTCTGTCGGGAGTTCCTGCAATGTGGCGGGATGAAACGCGTTGTCTGTCATGGCTCCTCAAGGTCGGGAGATCACAGGTTGGCGAAACACCCCGGGTGACGCAACCCGGAGGGGGCATTATTTCCTCGGGGACGATTCAGGACGTGGAGGCGTGAGGATGGCGTCGATCGCGGATTCGAGGGTGGGATGTCGGAAGGCGTGGTTGCGTTCGAGGAGTCGGGAAGGGAGCGCTCGCTGGCCTCCCAGGATGACGCTGGCTGCTGGGCCGAGCGTGAGGCGAAGGATCGACGCGGGAACGGGAAAGAACGTGGGGCGATGGAGAGCTGCTCCCAGTGCGCGGGTCAATTCGGCATTTGTCGCGGCGTCGGGGGCTGTTGCGTTGAAGGGGCCTTCCATGTCGGGGTCCGTGAGCGCACGAGCATAGAGCGTGACGAGGTCGTCGAGGTGGATCCAGGAGAGCGGTTGTCTTCCCGAACCGAGGACGCCGCCCAGGCCGAGACGGAAGATGGGAAGCATTCGTTCGAGAGCTCCTCCACCCCGACCGAGGACCACCCCGACACGCAGTGTGGCGACCCGTGCGCCGAGCTCTCTTGCCGGCAGCAGGGACTCCTCCCACGCGACACAGAGCGTGGCGAGAAAGTCGTTCGCTGGGGGCGTTCCCTCGGTGCACTCTTCTTCCGTGTCTCCGTAATAGCCCACCGCGCTGGTCCCGACGACGACGCCCGGGGGCGATGGACACTTCTTCATCGCCTCCACCAGGCGTGTACCCACTCCGATGCGGCTTTCCTCGAGGCGTCGCTTCTGGGCGGGGTTCCAGCGTGCGCCAAACAGGTTTTCTCCCGCGAGATGTACGATGGCATCACAGTCTTCCATGGCTGCGACGAGGTTCGCGTTGTCTTCACGAGCCTGGACGAAGGTGGCCTCCGGGAGGAGCGTGCGCGCCTTCGGAGGAGAGCGGGTCCAGATGACGAGGGAATGATCGTCTGCGTGGAGGCGCTGGGCGAGCGCTCGTCCGACAAATCCAGTGGCCCCGGTCATGAGTATGCGCATCGCTTCTCCGTGGTGGAACGACTGATCAGGCGCCATGGCATGCGAGGATCGGAGGCTTGCTCCCGGGATGCAAGTCTGAAAGGCTCGGACATGTGGGATGGGGGAACAAAAAATGGGCCCCGGAAAGGGGCCCATCAGGGGTGGGCGATACTGGATTTGAACCAGTGACTTCCACCGTGTGAAGGTGGCACTCTACCACTGAGTTAATCGCCCGTCGGCCTCGTGGCGGCGGCATTATCATCACGGTGCGTGAGGGGTGTCAACCCGGTTGCTTGAGCGAGTCGACCCAGACGGGCTGGAGGGCGCAGGAATGGACGAGAGGATGATCGTGGTGACGGAGTCCGCTGAGGATACCGAGACCATGGCCCGGGCATTGGCGACCGCGCTCAGACCCGGTGAGTTTCTCGCATTGGATGGGACGCTCGGAGCCGGAAAAACCTGTTTCGTCCGGGGACTTGCCCGGGGCCTGGGAGTCCCGGAGGCGATCCCCGTGACCAGCCCCACGTTCACCCTGCTCAATGTCTATGACGGGCGGGTGCCCATTCATCATCTCGACTTCTATCGGTTGGATTCGTTCGATGATCTGGAGGCCATCGGCTTCTATGACCTCGACGAGACCACCGCGATCACAGTGGTCGAGTGGGCTTCTCGACTGGAGTCTGCGTTGCCCAGTCCCCGCTGGTGTCTGGGGATCCATGGCAGCGGGGATCGACGTGAAATGAAAGTGAGCGGTCCCGGGATGTCCTCGGACCGCTGGGCTGCACTCAGGGAGTCTCTGGCTCCATGGTCTCGACCGCTGTAGCGCTCTCCTCCTGGAGGCCCTTCAGCACACCCTGAATGGTCAGAGCCACGAACACGACCAGAATGACCAGGTACACGGCGTAGACCGCACGGCGGTAGGGTTGGTTTCGAGGATCGAGTTCTTCATTCATGCGGAGTTCTCCTTCTGTCCGGGCGACGGGGGGCTGATGACCGCCGCACCGGCGGCTTCGTGGGGGAGATTTCGGGGGGTCGTGAGCAGAACGTGGGCGATGGCCGAGCAGACGAGGAGAATCGCGACAAGAACCACTCCGAGGGCAAGTCGGAGTCTTCGTTCGCGTTCTTCGAGCGCAGGGTCTTCGACGACCATCGCCCCCATCTGGGTGACCATGGCGGCGGAGAAGGCACCGGTAGCCTGCTCGCCAGAGCGGGAGTCGATGCGCCGAAGGGGACTTTGGGGATTCACCGAGGGACGTGAGTCGAGTCCGGCTCGCTCTCCAAAGCCATTTTCGGTGGCTTCAGGCATCGGCAGGACGGAACTGGGGTCCGTGTTGCCCCGACGGCTCGCCACGTTCTCCCGCTCCAGTTCGTGCATGAAGAGCGCGAAGTTCATTCGATTGTAGCTGGAACCGGAATCCACAAGGTACTGGCTGAGCTCCGAGTGCAGCTCCAGGGCGCTTTGATGCCGGAGTTCCCGATCCGAGTCGAGGGCTTTCATGACGATGCGCTCCAGGGCGGGGGAGACATCGGTTCGGAGCGAAGAGGGAGGCGCGATGTCGGCTTTCTGCACCCGCGTGAGAAGGGTCCCGCTCTCATCGTCATCGTAGAGAGGACTCGCTGTCAGGCATTCGTAGAGGACAATGGCCGCGCTGAAGAGATCGGAGCGATGGTCCAGTTCGAGACCGCTCGCCTGCTCCGGACTCATGTAATAGAACTTCCCCTTGATCACTCCGGCGGCCGTGGCCGTGAGGCGTTGCTCCGCTTTCGCGATGCCGAAGTCGATCAGCTTCACCTCGCCTTCATAGCTGACGAGAATGTTCTGGGGACTGACATCCCGGTGGATGATGTGAAGCGGATCTCCGTCGTCATTCGTTCTGAAATGGGCGTGGTGGAGCCCGGCCAGTATCTCCAGTGTGATGTAGATGGCCGCCTCCACCGGCATGTGCATGTCCCGGTCGTGGAGATTTTTGAGGATGTGGAAGAGATCGCGGCCTTCCAGATACTCCATGGCGATGTAGAAGTGCTGGTCGATGCGTCCGAGATCGTGGATCTCCACGATGTTGGGATGTGCGAGCTGAACGGTGATCTTGGCTTCGTCGATCAACATGTCGACGAATTGTTGATCGGAGGAGTACTGGGGGTGAAGGCGCTTGATGGCGAGGGTTTTCTGAAATCCTCCCAGCCCTTCGATTCGCGCCAGAAAGATCTCAGCCATTCCGCCGACTGCGACACGCTCGACCAGGGTGTATCTTCCGAATGGGGTCTCAGTGCTCATCGGCAGGGGTCAGCCTTCGTCGGTTTGCAGTAGCCCTGGCGCTGGAAAGCCCGTGCAGAGTTCAGTCACTTCTGCAGCGATCCGATCCAACTGTTCTCCATTGTCAATGTACTCGACTGCCTGCTGAATCCAATCAGCGATTTGGATCATCTCCGTCGTGCCCATGCCACGCGAGGTGATTCCCGGGGTCCCCAGTCGCACTCCGGAAGGGTCGAAGGGCTTGCGGGTGTCGAATGGAATGCTGTTCGCGTTGGTTACGATGCCCGCACGGTTCAGGGCATGCGCAACCGGTTTTCCGGGGTGTCCGAGCGGGGTCGTGTCCATGAGGATCAGGTGGTTGTCCGTCCCTCCCGTCGCGAGGGCGAATCCATGCTCCATCAGGCGCGCTGCCAGTGCCTGGGCGTTGGCCACGATCTGATGGCCGTAGGCCTTGAATTCGTCGGTATCCGCCTCTTTGAGCGCGACCGCGAGCGCAGCTGTCGTGTGGTTGTGGGGTCCTCCTTGAAGTCCCGGGAACACCGCCCGATTGATGGGCTTCTCATGCTCTTCGTCCATCATCAACATGCCTCCGCGAGGTCCGCGGAGGGTCTTGTGGGTGGTCGTGGAAATCACGTTGGCGTGGCCGACAGGGGAAGGGTGGGCACCCGCGACCACGAGGCCCGCGATATGTGCGATGTCCGCGAGGAGGGCGGCACCTACTTCCTTCGCGATGCTCGCGAAGGCTTCAAAGTCCACGATGCGCGGATAGGCGGTTCCGCCGGCGATGATCAGCCGGGGCCGATGCTCCAGCGCCTGGGCACGGATCGCATCAAAGTCCAACAGGCCCGTGTCTTCCCTCACAGCGTATTGGATCGCGTTGAAGAACTTCCCGGTAATGCTCACCTTCCATCCATGCGTCAGGTGACCTCCATGGGGCAGGCTCATGCCCATCACCGTGTCGCCGGGGGAGAGAAGGGCGTAGTAGACTGCGAGATTGGCCGGGGAGCCCGAGTAGGGCTGTACGTTCACCGCGTGGGCGCCGAAGAGCTTTTTGGCGCGGGTGATGGCCAGGGTTTCGATCTGGTCGATGCATTCCTGGCCTTCGTAATAGCGCTTCTCGGGATACCCCTCACTGTATTTGTTGGTGAGGACCGATCCGGTGGCTTCGAGGACCGCCCGTGAGACGTAGTTTTCACTGGGAATCATCCGCAGCTTGTCGCGTTGGCGGGATTCCTCCATCCGGATCAACTGGGCGATCTGTGGATCGACGGCGCTCAGAGTGCTCATGGCGACCTCCTTTCGAGGGGCCTCCCTCGAGTGTCAATGCGCTCGAATCTATAGCAGAAGGGGGCAAGGCAGGCTATCGACCTTGACCCGTCTCGATGTTTCCTGGAGGATGCGCGGGATCGATGAAGCACGGTGGGAGCGAGCATGGAAGCACACGTTCGGGAATGGAAGATTCGACGGGCCCTGATCCAGGGGACCTTGCGCGGCGATCACGACGATGTGAAGGCGCTTCGCGCAGAGGCTGCTGCGGCTCGTTCCGCGGGATTCGGCTGGCATGTCGATGGGTTTGAAGGCGTGGCCCCGGAAGAGATTCTTCGTGAATTGGATGGGATCGGGATCGGGATGACCGAGGCGAAGTTCAAGGAAGTCGCCCAGGAGGCCCCGGGACCTCATGAAATCGCGGAGATGTGGAGTGCGGGCGCGAACCTGTCGGATGAACGCCACCAGGACCTCCCCTGGTTGGCCGCACGCGCCCTCTGGGCGTGCTGGCTCCCCGAGACTCTCAGCCTGGAGACGGCTTCGGATTCGCTGGAATCAACCATCGCAACCTTTGAAGAAGGGAAAACGAGGCGTTCCGGGGATGGAGCGCTCGTCGTGTTCCGAATGTTGATTGAGATCGGGGAGGGAGAGCCGGAGGTCGTGTCTGCAATCGCGGACGAGATCCCCTTTCGCCTCTGGGCCTGGGTTCTTGAAATTCTTCGGGATACCCGGGAAGGCGAGGACTTCGCGGCGTGGAAGGAGTGCGTGGAATCCTTGATACCCCTCTTTCCTTCCGAGCCGGTGTTGCGCCTCCTGCATGCGCGATTCCTGGCGAACAATGGAGTGGGAGAGGGCGCGAGAGCGGAGATCACGCTGGCGCTCACGGGGCGTCCACCGGAGTCGTACCATCTCTCGCATGCAGCGGAGGCTCATCTCGCGCTCGGAGACGGCGCTGAAGCGATGAGACATGCAGAGAATGCGTTGTTGATCGCGGAAGATGAGTCGGATGAGGAGGAGGCCACGAACATTCTGGGGCGCGCCCTGGAATCCCTGGATCGCTCCGCCGAGCACGCAAGCCGTGTGGAAGCGGTGATCGCCCAGCGGAGACGCGACGCATTGGCGCGACGGAAGAAGCGCCGCAAGCAGGATCGGAAGAAGGGAAAGAAGCGGGGCTGACCTAGAATTCGTCGATGACGGATTGAATCGCGGGGTCGAGGATTTCATCCCCGTCCCGTCCCTTCTCCAGGTGCCGGAAGATCGTTCGGGGGTCCACCCCCAGATCGCGGGCAGTCTTGGTCCGGTTTCCATCGTTCATGCTCAGCACCTTGTCGATGTACAGGCGCTGAAACTCTTCCTTGGCCTTTGAGAGAGGCTGGATGTGCGCGACGAGGCCCTGATCTTCCAGGTCCATCTCGTCGCTTCCGACCAGTTTTCCATCCGTGAAGACCACTGCTTTTTTGACCCGGTTTTCCAGTTCACGGATGTTCCCGTGCCAGGCGTGTTTCCGAAGGGATCGGACGCACGCCTTGGTGAAGTCCCGTGCCCCGCTGTTGAACTCCGCTGCATACTTTTGGAGGAGGTAGCGGGCAATCAGGATCACGTCGTCACCACGCTCTCGAAGCGGGGGGAGGTGCAGCGTGATCACGTTCAATCGGTAATAGAGATCCTCCCGGAATCGCCCTGCTCGCACTTCTTCGTCCAGTCGCCGATTCGTGGCCGCCACGATGCGAATGTCGACCTTCTCCGATCGGGTGTCTCCGAGGCGGGTGACCTGCCGCTCCTGAATGGCGCGCAGCAGCTTCACCTGGAGGTTCAATGGGAGCTCACCAAGCTCGTCGAGAAAGAGCGTTCCCCCGTTCGCTGCATGGAAACGTCCCGCCTTGGTTGCGATCGCTCCAGTAAAGGCCCCCCGGACATGCCCAAAGAGCTCGCTCTCGAGGAGGTTCTCGGGGATGGCTCCACAGTTGATGACGATGAAGGGCCCTTTGTTCCGGTTGGAGCGTTCGTGGATCTCATGGGCGATGAGCTCCTTTCCGGTCCCGGTTTCGCCTTGAATGAGCACCGAGATGTCAGCAGTCGCGATCTTCTCGACCTTGGCGTAGAGGTCTCGCATGGAGTCGCAGACACCGATGATCTTGCCGAAGCGAACGTTCTCCAACTCTTCACGAAGGGCTTCGTTGCTGACCTCGAGTTCGTTCAGGAGAAGGGCGTTTCGAACCAGAAGAGCGGCCTGGGATGCGAAGATGCGCAGCACCTCGAGGGAGCGATCCGTGAAGAGATTCACGACATTGCTGTTGCCGAGATAGATCAGGCCGAGCATCTCTCCGCGAGCGATCAGAGGTGCGCACATCACCGAGCAGAGCTTCAGATCGATGACGCTGGTGCTGGCGCTGAATTCCTTGTCGTTGAGGGCATCACTGACGACGACAGCCTCGCGGGTTTCGAGGACCTTCTTGAGGATGCTGTCACTCAGGGCCGATTCCGCTTGTTCGAGGGTCTCCTTGTCGATGTCGCGCGCCGCTCGGACGTGGAGTGCATCCTCTTCGTCGAGGAGGATGAGGAAGCCTTTCGCTGCATTGGTCGAGTCGATGATTCCATCGAGCAGCTCGTTGAGCAGCTCGTTCAGATCCTGACTGGCCATCAGCCGGTCGCTGAAGGCAACAAGCTGGTTCAAGCCTTCCAATGAGGCTCCATCGGAGTCAGTGCTCTCCGATTCTGGCATTTC
>CAVOCR010000037.1:0-9239 GCA_963694245.1 Myxococcota bacterium | reverse complement strand
CTCGGACCCATGGGTCGGCGCTCTTCACGCGTGGAGAGACTCAGGCTCTCGCGACGATCACGCTCGGAACTTCGCATGACGAGCAGCGCATTGATGGACTCAACGGAGACTTCCGAAAGTCCTTCATGCTGCATTACAACTTCCCTCCCTACTGTGTGGGCGAGACGAAGTTCCTCCGGGGCCCTGCGCGTCGTGAGATTGGTCATGGAATGCTCGCGGAGCGCGGTGTGGAGAAGATTCTTCCCGACCAGGATTCCTTCCCCTACTGCATTCGCGTGGTGAGTGAGGTCATGGAATCGAACGGTTCGTCGTCCATGGCGACCGTGTGCAGCGCATCGATGGCGTTGATGGACGCGGGTGTTCCCGTGAGTTCTGCGGTCGCGGGTGTGGCGATGGGCCTCATCAAGGAAGGCGACAAGAGCGCGGTCCTGACGGACATTCTCGGAGATGAGGATCATCTCGGTGACATGGACTTCAAGGTCGTTGGGAACAGTGACGGGATCTCCTCGGTCCAGATGGACATCAAGATCAAGGGCCTCGACATGGCTCTGATGAGCGAGGCATTGAACCAGGCGAAGGATGCGCGTCTGCACATCCTGAAGCAGATGAATGAATGCATTCCTTCGGGTCGTCAAAGCGCTGAGGGTACGCCGCTTCTCAGCGAGCACGCTCCGCAGATCTTCACCATTCTCATCAGCCCCGATCGCATTCGCGACTTGATCGGACCTGGCGGCAAGCACATCAAGGGCATTGTCGAGCAGACCGGCGCGAAGATTGACGTGGATGATGAGGGGCGCGTGAGCGTGGCAGCCATCGACAAAGTCGCGGCACACGAGGCCATCGAGCTCATCAAGAGCTACACGGCGTCGCCGGAGATTGGCGAGACCTACCTCGGTCAGGTCGTGAAGATCACCGACTTTGGTGCTTTCGTGAACGTCATGCCCGGAACGGATGGCCTGTGTCATATCTCGGAGTTGTCGTTGACGCTCAATGAGGATGGGACGATCGCCGAGCATCAGAAGCGCATTCGAAGCGTGACGGATGTCATCAGCGAAGGCGATGAGATTCGGGTCAAGGTCCTCGACATTGACCGAAGCGGAAAGATTCGTCTCTCCCGCAAGGAAGCCATGCGTGATGCGGTTGAGAGCCGCCAGGCAATGGATGCGCCCGAAGAGGGCGAAGCGGAAGAGCCGGCAGCAGTCGCGGCGGCGGAATAAGCGCTGTGGCTTCGCCGAGGGTACGCATCTGCCGGCTCCGTCCGGAGTTGGATGCGGACCTTCCGCTTCCCACCTACCAGACGACGGAGGCGGCGGGCGTGGACTTGCACGCCGCCAACGTCGATCCCCTGACCATCGGCCCGGGAAAACGTGCACTCATTCCGACCGGTTTCGCTCTGGCGATTCCGGCGGGATGGGAGGCGCAGGTTCGTCCCCGGAGCGGTCTCGCACTGAAAAAGGGCATCGTGGTCCCGAATTCTCCGGGAACCATCGATAGCGATTATCGTGGTGAGGTGCAGATCATTCTCCTGAATGCCGGGGAGGCTGAGTTCACCGTTCATCGGGGAGATCGCATCGCTCAAATGGTGATAGCTCCCGCGCATCAGGCCATTTTCGAAGAGACGAGTTCCCTCGAAGAGACCGAACGGGGCGCCGGCGGTTTTGGCCATACGGGCATCTGAGTTCCAGTTTGTCCCTTCTGCAGAGTTTCCGGGAAGAAGCATCGTCCATGACGTGTTTCTTGAGAGAAGACGGCTTCTAAGAAGGGCTGAGTGCATTGGCTTCTGTTCAACAGGGTCAAACGAATTTGATGCATCTGCCTGAGAGGCTTATCGTTGTGGGACGGGCCAGGTTCCCGATTCATCCAGCGGGGTTTCCGTGAGCATATTTCCAGTTCATTTTCGTATTGTGTTTCTTGTTCTGCTTGTGGGGCTGTTCAGCGAGGGCTGCGCGTTTACGCCGGATTCCTCTCCGAGAGCAGAGGAATCACCCGTGCAGGTGGCTTCTCTCCGAATGGAGGGAGCGAGCCTCGAATTGAATGTCGCGGCGAAGAAGAAGGCCCCCCCGAGTTCCGACAAGAAAAAGAAGGAGGAGGGGGAGAGTGAAGAGGACAAGGAGGAGGACAAGAACTACTGGGAAGATGTCCGCTTCGGTCGGGAGAATTTCGAAGAGATCGTCGAGTTCATCCACCGGCATTACATCGACCCCGAGATTGATCGCAGCCGGGGTCTGGCCGAGGCATGCAGCTACATGATGCTGGGTCTGGAGTCGCCCTGGTGGGTTCTCCCCTCCGATTTTCATGAGATACGAAAGGACCATGAAGATGAGGAAGGCGCGCTTTCGGGCAAGACAAAGATTCTCCGGGAGGGGCTCGGCGTGACTCTGGTCCGGGTGAAGGACTTCGAGGAGAAGAAGCCTCGAAAACGTCTCAGTGATGCGGAGATTCGCGAGGCGCGGACCCGGGCGGAGGCGCGTACGGAATTGTTGAATGATGCCTGGTCTCGGATCGTGTTTGATCGTACTGAGTTCGATCACTGTCTCGCCGTCGCGCGTCGGGTTGCCCTGGCTGACTCAGAGCAGGACAAGACTGATCTCGACAAGAATCTCTGGCTCTGGGCCGCACAGGGCATGATGCGGTCTCTGGACCCCCATTCCTCCGTGGTGAGCGCGGCGGCGTGGGATGAATCCACGCGCAAGACCGAGGACTCCAGTTTTGATGGAATCGGCGCGATTCTGACGCAACGGGATGAGAGAACGATCGTGGAGAGCCCGATTTCGGGTCAGCCCGCTGTTCAAGCGGGAGTCCGCGCAGGCGATGTGATCGTCGCAGTGGACGGACTCTCGATCTCTGGGTTTCCGCTTGGGAAGGTCGTGCGTCGGATTCGAGGAGTCCGCGGAACCATCGTCAAGTTGACCATACGGCGTGAAGGAGAACCCGAGGACATCGTGATCCCGATCACCCGGGCCTACATTCAGATCCAGAATGTCCAGGGCCGGGTAATCGAGCACCATTCAGGGATCGGATACATCAAGCTCTCCGGGTTCATTGGCTCGTCTGCCTCCAAGATTCGCGAAGAGCTCATCCGTCTGTCGGAAGATCACGAGGGCGGTCTGCGTGGCCTCGTGCTGGATCTCCGAAGCAATAGCGGAGGATTGCTTCAGCAGGCGGTGGAAGTGTCCAACATCTTCCTCGATTCCGGGCAGATCGTCAGCGTGAAGGATCGTTTCCGCTCGATGGCAGGTCAGACACAGGTGTATCGCGCCAACGTGGATGAATTTGTGCCGGTGCCACTCGTGGTGCTCGTGAATGATTCCTCTGCTTCTGCCAGTGAGATCGTGGCGGGCGCGATTCAGGACAACGCCCGGGGAATCATTGTGGGTGACCGGACCTTCGGGAAAGCGTCTGTTCAGACCCTGTTCAATCCGTTGATTGGGGAGGGGTACTACATCAAGCTCACAGTCGCCCGGTATTACGCTCCGAGCGGTCGGACGATCCAGGTGCAGGGAATTCACCCGGACTTCAATGTACCGCCGGATGTGGGCGGTGAGATGCCGTTGGGGTTCCGAGAGGAGAACCTGGGGCAGCATTTGAAGGAAATCAAAGCGGATTACATTTCTCCCAACGCGGGGCTGCAGCCGAGATTGAGCGCTTGCGCAGCGGAGAGGGGCGTATCCGAACTGGTCCAGAAAGCGAACCCGAATCCTCAGATCCGCTACGACTATCAACTCATGAAGGCAGCGGATTATCTGGAGTGCATCATTGATGAGGCCGAGCGCCTGCGTGTGGATGATGCGGGGACTCGCCTGCAGGATCTCTAGGCCGTCCGGAGGTCAGGGACTTGACACCAGGGGGGCAAGCGGGTACTTCTTCGACGGTTTCAAGGGCGGCATGGCCAAGTGGTAAGGCAGAGGTCTGCAAAACCTCCATCCCCAGTTCGATTCTGGGTGCCGCCTCCCTTTCTCTTCCTTTCGGGGATTCTGTCCCGTTTACGACCGCGCGAAGCAGCGCCGGTTCCAGGCCCCCTGGGGGCACTCGGTACAGTTCGACTGCTGAATGCTCAGCGCGGTGTGATCCACGAAGTCGTCGAGGCATTTGTCGAGGCCGATCATCCGTAGTTTGCGCCGACACCAGAATCGCTGGGCGAGTTCCTCCTCCATTTGGAGGGACGGAAGTCTGGGCGACGGCTCGAGATCGGCTTCGCTGTCTTCTGTGGGTACGGGGTGCAGGTGGAGATATTCGACGAGCGTGCGAGCCTGCCCGGCTTCCTCTTGAAGCGATTTCAAGTGTGCAGGCTGGCGTTGGGCGTCTTCCACCATTCCATCCTGTACGCCAGAATCCGGGTCGTCAAGTTTGCGTTTCCCACCCAAGTGGTTTCATTCTTCTCCGGAAGGAGTCCGTCATGCCTGAGATTCGAGATCCCGTACATGGTCCCATTTCACTGAGTCGTTCCGAACTGCGGGTTGTGGACAACCCGGTGTATCAACGATTGCGCAGCGTCAAGCAGCTGGGATTTGCCGAGATGGTGTTTCCCGGAGCGACTCACAACCGTTACCTCCATGGTCTCGGCGCGATGCATCTTGCGGGTCGTGCCTTCGACAGCGTGTTTGACGAGGTCCCCTGGATGGATGGGGCGGACAGGGTTCGGCTTCGACAGACGGTTCGACTGGGGGCGCTTCTTCATGATGTCGGGCATCCCCCCCTGTCCCATACGCTTGAGAGCATCCTTCCGCATTTGAGTGAAGTTCCGTTGGATCATTCGGGAGAATGTCCGGATCGCCAGGCATCTCATGAGGACATGACACTGACTCTGATCACGAAGAGTGATCTCTCGGATGTGATCCGGGAGGCGTTCGCATCAGAGAGGATCTCCCCTGAGGCGGTGGCAGGACTGGTCTCGCGGGATCTTCCGGTGGAATCCGGGGCCTACTCCGTGGGCTCCAGAAATCTACGTCCACTTCTCAGTCAGCTGGTTTCGAGCGAGATCGATGTCGATCGGATGGATTATCTCCTCCGAGACGCGTTTTTCACGGGAACGACCTATGGGCGTTTTGATCGGGACTGGCTTCTGGGTTCCCTGACGTACCATGAGGATGGCACTGGGAACGTCAGCCTGGCGCTTCATGGTCGCGCCATCTACAGCTTCGAGGACTTTCTTCTCTCCCGTTATCACATGTTTCTGATGGTGTATTTTCACCAGCGGACCAACGCCTATGATCGCATGTTGCTTCGATTCTTCGACACCCTGGAGCCGGCCGTGGTTCTGCCGGGGGATGCTGCTGGATATCTGCCATGGGATGATTCGGCGATTCAGGGGATTCTTCGGGAACATTCGGACAATGTCTGGGCGCAGCGCATCCTCAGCCGGCGTCCGATTCGGCGAGTGCTGGATCTGAAAGGCGATCGGGTGGCGGAGCTCCAGCCTCTCGTGGAAGACCAGTTGAAGTCCGCCGGAATTGCAGCCGAGTGGATGACTTCGAAGGGCGTTTTGTCGAAATATCACGGCAAGCGCGATGATCCCATGAGCCGCATTCACGTCGCGTTTGATTCGCATTCCGGCCGGGAGGGGACCTTGCCCCTGGAGCAGGCGACCGGCCTTTTCTCCCGATATCGGGATCCCACGATTCTTCTACGGCTCTACACGGTCGATAGCGATGTGGAACGCGCACGGAAGCTTGTGATGAAGGTGTTGCGGGACTCGGAGAGTCTGGACCTGCTCGCCTAGAAAAAGACCGAGAGGCCCTCATTGGCGCGGCCTTTCGTATCGGCGAGAACCGATTGAATGGCTTTCCAGGCTTCGTTGATCTCCTCTTCGCCCCCTCCCAGCCAGAGGCGCCCGAAGGCACCGAAGGTCACCACCTCGAGGACGTGGATTGGAGCGGCTTTTTCCGCTTCATTCGCGGCGATCGCGGCATAGCCGGCGGGGTGGACCTCCAGGACGAGCATGGTCTGTCCCTCGGTGATGAAATCGCCATGGCGCATGCGGTTGATGATCGCGCTGTGGTGATTGTCGAGACCCGTGATGATCTGTTGGCTCACGACTCGGGGAGCCAGGCGATCCTCTTCCTTCAGATTGAAGTATTCGAGCATTTTGGCGCCGGCCTCTCGAACCATTCCCTGATCACTGGAGTGAACTTCCAGGAGTCCGAAGGCGCGCTCCACGATCTGCATGCCGGGGATGACAGCGGTCGATTTCAGCACGATGTCCGTGACGACGTTGATCGAGAGCCCTGGCGAGACCTCCACAAAGAGCGCTGCCTGATGCTCAAGCGGGAGGAAGCCTTTGGAGATCGTCGTGATGAACGAGGAGAACTGGGGCTGAAGACTGTCGATGAAGGAATAGGTCCGCAGGTCAATCATGGGCTCATCCTTGGGGGCATGGTGCGGAGCATAGGTGATTCTTGAGTTGAAATAAAGGTCGTGGACTCTCTCTATTTCGGCATTGCGTGAACGGCATGGCCTCGGCTGGCGTGCGATGCTTCCATGACGACTTCTGCCAGCGTGGGGTGTGCGTGGACGGTCAGTCCGATGTCTTCTGCGGTGGCGGTCATCTCCAGAGCGAGGGCCGCCTCGGCGATGAGATCGGAGGCTCCCGGTCCCACAATCTCAACCCCCAGCACGAGATCGGTGTCCGCGTCTCGGATCACGCGTGTGAACCCTTCCGATTTTCCGGTCGTAAGAGCGCGTCCGTTGGCCGCAAAGGGAAACTTTCCGGTGACCGGAGTGTATCCAGCGGATTTCGCCGCCTCCTCGCTCAACCCGACCGTGGCGATCTCCGGTTCGGAGAAGACGACTGCCGGGATGGCGGTGACGTCCATTGCGCTGGGGAGTCCCGCGATGACCTCTGCCACGACCTCTCCTTCCTTGGACGCCTTGTGAGCCAGCATGGGGTCTCCCACGATGTCTCCGATGGCGTAGAGGCCCGGAGTGGTTGTCCGACATTGCGCATCGACAGGGATGAAGCCGCGTTCATCCGTGGAGATCCCCACGGATTCGAGACCCAGGCGCTCCGTGTTCGGGCGTCTCCCGACGGTCACGAGGATCGCATCTGCCGTGATTTCACGCGTGGATCCATCCTTCAACTCGATAGTCACCTTGGAGACGGCGCGCGATCGGGAAAATCCCTGGGCGCGGGCATCGGTGATGACCTCCGCTCCTCTTTTGATCAGCGTGCGGGAGACGGGCTGGACGAGATCGCGGGGCATCCCAGGGAGGATCTGACTGGCCATCTCGACCACGGTGACCTTGCTTCCGAGTCGGGCGTAGACCCCACCCATCTCCAGACCGATGTATCCGCCTCCAATCACGACCATGCGTTTGGGGATCTTCTGGAGTGCGAGTGCGCCTGTGGAGGAGAGCACATGATCGCTGTCGAAGGGGAATCCGGGGATTTCAATGGGCCGGGACCCCGTCGCGAGCACGATGTGGTCGGCGGTCACGAGAGCGGGGGTTCCATCATTCAGTTTGACCTGCAGTCGGCCTGGGCCTTCGAGTCGCGCATCTCCTTCGAGAATCGTGACCCCGTTGCCTTTGAGGAGCGCTCCGACTCCCTGAGTGAGCTTGTGGACAACGGATTGCTTCCAGGTCTGCATGGCCGGAAAGTCCACGGTCGCGCCAGAGGTTTGAATCCCCATTTGTGCCGCGTCATCGCCGAGAAACGCATAGCGTTTGGAGGCTTCGATCAGCGCTTTGGAGGGGATGCATCCAATGTTCAGGCAGACGCCGCCCAGGTTCTTTCGTTCAATGATGGCGGTCTTGACGCCCAGCTGGGCGAGCCGGATCGCGGCGACATAGCCGCCAGGACCCGCTCCAACGACCACGGCTTGAAAGTGCATTTCATCGGACATCGGACTTCTCCAGGGTCTGCATCATGGATTCACGCTGCTCTTCGAGGTGCCATGGAAGGACGGCATAGACGTCGTCAAAAAGAGAACTGGGGGGGGGATTCTCCATGTTCTCGTGTCGCTTCACCGCGTCCTTGATGTCCGCGACCGTGGTGTGAACGAGGGCTTCCTCTTCTGCCTCCGTCCAGCAGCCTCTGGCGAGAAGGAAGCGTTGCATTCGTTCCACAGGGCATCGCCCCTTCCATTCTTCCGTGATCGATTCGTCCCGGTAGCGCGAAGGATCGTCGCTGGTGGAGTGGGCGCCTACGCGGTAGGTCAGGAATTCGAGCAGCGTGGGTCCTTCGCCCGCTCGCGCGCGGTTCACTGCATCCCGGGTTGCTGCATACACCGCCAGCGCGTCATTTCCGTCGACGCGGATGCCTGGAAATCCATAGGCACGGGCCTTGATGGCGAGGGTCTTCGAGGCTGTCTGACGGTGTCCTGGGACGCTGATGGCCCATTGATTGTTCTGGCAGCAGAACACCACGGGTGCCTTTCGGAGCCCGGCCATGTTGAGTGCGACATGGAAATCGCCTTCGCTGGTGGCCCCGTCCCCCATGTAGCTCAGTACGACGGCATCGTCGCCTCGGATCTGGGCGGCCATGGCCGCGCCGACCGCCTGGGGTATCTGGTTCGCGATGGGGCTGGAGAGCGAGACGAAATGAGTGGAGGGATCGCTGTAATGACAGGGCATCTGGCGGCCACCCGTGGAGTCGGCGGCGTTCCCGAAGAGCTGTGCGATGTAGGACTCAAAGGGGAACCCGCGCAGGAGGGCCACCCCGCCTTCCCGAAGCGCCGGGAAGATCCAGTCCTGTTCTTGCGCGGCCAGCCCACTGCCCATGACAGCGGCTTCCTGTCCGGTGCAGGCGCCATAGAAGCTGATCCGTCCCTGTCGCTGAAGCGTGAGCATCCGGTCATCCAGAACACGCATGAAGCGCATCCAGCGGTAGAGGGTGACCAGCTCGTCGTCCCCGAGTCCTTCGGGGATGTCGGAGACAAGCTCCCCCGCCTCGTTGAGAATCTGGAGGAGGCCTTCGTCCAACGCCGGCTTCTTCTTGCGAGGTGACGCCATCAGCGGAGCTCCATCATCAACGCGTCCGGGTCCTCGAGGAGATCCTTGATTCGAGCGCAGAATGCGGCGCCGATGTGTCCGTCGATCACGCGATGGTCAAAGCTCGCGGACATGTACATCCGTTTGCGAATGACGATTTCCCCTTGAACGACCACAGGGCGGTCTTCGATGGAGTGGATGCCCAGGATGGCGACTTCAGGATAGTTCACGATCGGGGTCGCGAACATTCCACCGAGCTTTCCGAGGCTGGTGATCGTGAATGTCCCGCCCGTGAACTCTTCGCGTCGGAG
>CAVOCR010000036.1:0-9497 GCA_963694245.1 Myxococcota bacterium | reverse complement strand
TTCTGGACGATGTGTGCGACGGGCACTTTTCCTTTCGGCGCACGAATGATCTCGGCGCGCCCCCGGGTCTCCCCGAGTGTACTCGCGGGGATGAGGGTCCCGACGAGAATCAGTAGTGCGAACAGGCGTTTCATGCCCTTACTGTAGCGCGAGGACTTCGTGTGATCCAGAGGGAGACGCGCGCTCTGAGGGCTGGAGGATGACGGAGCCGGATCGGCCTGCTATTCTCCGCAGCGGATCCCAGCAGGGAGGGATGAGTGCGAACATGGATTCTTCGACAGGTGATGCATTGGGCGCTTGAGCGTCGCAGGTTTGTCGTGGGGTTCTGGATCCTCCTCTCTCTGATCTGCGCCGCGGCGCTCGGAACCCGTGGTCTCGTGATCGATACCTCGCGGCAGGGGATGGTGAGCGAAGACAACGCCCATTCCGCTCGATTTCAGGCATACAAACGTGAATTTGGGACTCCGCTCTATCTCGTGGTGGTTCTCGAGGGTGTCGATCGGGCGGTGAATCGGGCCTTTGCGGACGAGCTCGTGGAAGAACTGCACCGGCATCCCGATTTCGTGCGCCGGGCGAGCGCCCGAATGGATCTCAGTTATTTCCGGGAGAATGCCCTCCTGTATGCGGATGTGGGGGATCTGGCGGAACTGGAACGCGTGGTGGCGGGGCTGGTGGACGGCCACGAAGGGCCGCCGAGTCCGGTTGAGTTGAAGGGATTGGAGGGTGTCCTTGAACGTCTCACGGAGCTGCTGGAGGTTGTGGAGGAGAATCCTTCGGAACTCTCCGCGCTGGATGCCGGGGAGAACGCGAAACCCGACATGACGGCACTCCTGAGCGCAGTGGACGCGATCTCCATGGAAGTCCGGGACGCGGTCAGTCGTGAAGACTGGACAGAGCTCTCGCCGTTGCTGAAAGCAGGGGGGGACTCCTCGGATCTCGTGGGAACGGCCGGAATCGACGAACGGGGTTATTTTGCGGCCGCAGACTCCGAACTGCTCTTCGTCTTCATCCAGCCCGCTTCGAACAGTGAGCAGATCACATTCGTCGGACCCTATGTGGACATGGTCGGTGGGATCGTGGAGGACCTCGCTCGTCCGGGTGTCACCACCTACGTCACAGGAAATCAGGCGTATGTCGCGGAAGAGATGCGGATGATTGAGCACGATGTGGTGGTCACCACCGTACTGGCCATTGTCGCTGTCGCGCTGCTGTTCTGGTTCGTCTACGGCTCCATCACGTACAGCTCGTTGATCTTCCTTCCGCTTCTCTCGGGACTGCTCTGCGCATTGGCATTTGCTTCTGTCGTGATTGGGCGTTTGAACCTTCTTTCCTCCGTCTTTCTCGCGATTCTCGTGGGTCTTGGGGTCGATTTTGGGATTCATCTGGTCGCACGCTATCGGGAAGCGACTCGTGCGAATGCCACCATGGAGGAAGCGCTTGAGGCTACGCTGATGGGAGCAGGTCCCGGAGTCATCACGGGGGCATTGACGACCATCGCTGCGTTCATGGGAATGGCGGTGACCGAGTTCACGGCCATGCAGGAGCTCGCGTTCATCTCCGGGTTTGGCCTCTTCACGGTTCTCTCGGCGCATCTCACATTGATTCCCTGCATGATCACGGCGCTGCATTCACGCATCCAGAGTGAAGGAGACAGGGGAGCTTCGTTTCTTCAGGGAGATGGACGCCTCGCGTCTGCGATGACGGGACGCCCTGTCTGGGTGTTTCTCCTGGTGGGGATTGTCACGATTCCCCTCGTGAGCAGCATTGAGCCGATTCGATTCAGCTTCGATGTGACGCAGTTCCTCCCGGAAGAAGCGAACGTCATCCAGGGCTACCGCCGTCTGGAGGCCAATGATGGCTTCAGCCCTGATTTCGCGGTGATGGTCGCGGATAGCGCAGAAGAGGCTCATGCCTTCACGGAAGCCCTGGTTGCGAGGAAGGATCTCGTCGCTCGGGTCCAGTCCGTGGCCACATTCCTGCCGACGGATCAGGAGGAGAGGGTCCCCCATTTGCGGGCGCTTCGAACGCATTTGCGGGCGCTGGGTCCCCTGACTCTTGATGCAGCAGCTCCGGTGGATCCCGAGGCCATCGTGTCCCGTCTTCGTGCTCTGGTGGATGAGGAGGAGCTGGGACCGCTCGTGGCGGGACTGCCCTTTCTGCTGCGTCAGCATGGTCGGGAGTCCCATCTTCCGGTGCTGGAGAAGATCGCCACTGAAGTCGGTGAACTCGCAGATTACATTGAAGGACTTCCTCCCGAGGTGGCGCGAGCACGCCTCGACAATGTGGAGGATCGCTTGAGTGGGCTGTTGCGTGGGTTCCAGGTCTTTGTCGCGGCCGACCACGATCGCCTGGGGCCGGCTGAACTGCCCGAGGCGGTTCGAAGCGATTACTGGCATCGCACTGAATCCGGGGATGATCGCATGGCGTTGCATGTCTTTCCGCGGGGAAGCATCGCGGATCCGGATGACATGGAGAAGTTCAATGCCTTCGTGTCCGAGGTCGATCCCGAGGTGACGGGTCTGCCGGTCACCTTCCTCGAATTCGGGTTGATGCTGCGGCAGGGACTTGAGAACTCTGCCCTCTATGCCATCGGTGTCATCGTCTTCCTGCTCTTCATCGATTTCCGCTCGATGGCGCATGTGTTGCTCGCCATGTTTCCGCTCATGCTGGGCACGATGTGGATGGTGGGGGCGATGAACCTGTTTGGGATTGGCTACAACTTCTCGAACGTGATGGCGATCCCATTGATTCTCGGGATCGGCATCGACAGCGGGGTTCACATGGTCCATCGCCATGTCCAGGGGACCGCTCCCGCCGCGCTCGCATCCACAACGGGCAAGGCGATCGTGATCTCGTCGTTGACGACGATGCTGGGGTTCGGATCCATGGTGTTCGGGGCGTATGGCGGAATGCAGTCGCTGGGGATCACCCTGCTTCTGGGAGTCGGCGCCTGTCTTGTGGCAACGGTCATCGTGCTTCCGACGACCCTGGCGGCCCGGGACCTTCTCCGCGCACGCCGCTAGCTAGCGGCCGCGGTTCTTGTCCTTCCGGGTTCGGACCACGCGCACATCGCTCTTCTTCTTTTTGCCGACGGTCTGTTTCGACAGGAAGTGCTCTTCGAGGAGCTCTCGCCCGAGGTAGGTCGCCTTGATACGCCATTTGGGGTCGTTGACCACGAGGACTGCCACCGCGATTTCCGGGTTCTCCGCAGGCGCGAAGGCCACGAACCATGAGTTGTGGCGTCTCTTCCCACCCGTTGTGCTGGAGAGTGAGCCCGTTTTCGCCGCCACGGCCATCCCCTTGAGCACGGGATGGGCCTTCTGAAAATAACGGCGAGCGGTTCCCACTCGGGTGGTCGTGGTCAGCATGGAGGTGAGTTTCTGGGCGGTGTCGGGTCCCACTGAGACGCGCAGGGTGTCTGGCTCCATTTGATAGAGAACCATGGAATCCTGGGTCACCCGCTCCACAATTCGGGGTCGCATCATGCGGCCTTGATTGCCAATGGCCGCTGCGATCATGGCCCCATGGAGCGGGCTCATGTGGGTGTGGTGGAATCCTGCTGCCGACTGGGCGAAGCGAAGCCGTTCGTGGGGAAGGTCCACGCGACTGGTTCCCGTTTCCCAGAGAAAGGGGATCCGGGTGTTGAACGCGAATCGTCCCGCCCATTCCTGCAGTGCATCCGGCGTGAGGTGCTGGTCTGCGAGTCGGCCATAGATGACGTTGGTCGAGTGTCCAAGGGCCTCTGCGAGAGTGCGACACCCCGTGTCCTGTTTCGGGCTGGGCTTGAGGAGAGCAGCCGTGATTCCCCCTGAACCGCCGTGGTAGCAGAAGCGATCCGTGGGGCGGATGCCCTTCAGCTCCATCAGCGCTGCCGAGGTCACGATCTTGAAAATGCTCGCCGCGGGCTGGGTCGACTGCAGGACGAATCCGCCCCCATCCTCATGGCCTTGTCGATGGTCCACCATGGCGAGGACTCGTCCATCCCGCGGGTCGATGGCCACCGCCGCGCCGAAGGGCACGTCATTGTGGCTGAGGATCTGCGTCGCCCGGAGCTGCAGCGCCGGGTTGAGGGTGTAGGTGACCTCCTGGCCGGCCGGGAGCGTCTGAATCAGCCGGGAGCCCTGGATCTCAGCCTCGGCAGGTCGGAGTTCGCTGACATCGACGACTCGGCTGGGACCCGCGATGCGTCCTGGTTCGGGTTCGACGGATTTCCGTTCGGATCGTTCCTCGGCATACGGAACGGCGAGTGGAACGGGTCCGGGACCGGCGTTTTCGTCGAAGACGTCCGGGAAGATCGCGAGGCAGAGCAGGCTCCCCACGGTCAATGCGACGATCCCCGTGGCGGCGAGGCGCAGCTTGTGGGCAAACGAGCCCAGGTTCAGCCCGAATGAACGGCGCTTTCGGGTGGGGTGCCGGCGATTGCGGGGGTTGTTGCGCATGCCTTGCTGGGTCCACGTTTCAGAGGGTGCGCTGAAAGTACCATATGTGGTCATTCCGTCAAGGTGAGGGAGCGGGGCCCTCCTCGGTGGGGTCCAGATGGCTGACGGGCGGACGTGTCGACGACGTGGTGAGATCGTCGAGAGTCCCTGTAATTTCGGGTCTTGATGCGAAGTGGATGATTTCCGGGTTGGAATAATCGAGATGCTCGGATACAGTTCGGAGAACAGAATCCAATCGTGTACGCGCTGGAGGCGAGTGGATGTCACTCATCAAGTGGACAGCATTGTTGCTGCTTTTCGCATCCCCCCTGGGATGTGTACTGGGCGAATCGTCTGATATCTACACGCGAGCGGAAGCGGTGGAGGTCGGCGAGTGCACGGATGTACCCATCGATTTCACCGTCGATGTGCTCCCGATTCTGGAAACCAATTGTGCGACTTGTCATGGCGGGGACAACCCGGTCTCGGGTCTTCTACTGGAGACCGAAGAGGCCTATGACAACGTCGTGAACGTGCCTTCGAATGAAGGGACGAAGCTCTATGTCGTGGAGGCGGATCCGGACGCCAGCTTCTTGCTGGACAGGATCCTGGGAACCAATGGTGCGACGTTCATGCCGCCAGGTTCCGACGGCATTACAGCCGAAGAGGCCACAGTGATCCAATGTTGGATCGAAGCGGGGGCTCCGGCTCCCGCCAGTGAGTGAGGGGAGAGATGATGACGTCAGCACGTCCACTTCTGCTCGGAATGCTCATCGCGGTGGGGACCTTGTCCGCGCCTCCGGCTCTCGGAGTCGATTTCGAGATTCAATCGCGGACCATCGGGGACATCTACGCTCATCTCCGGGCGGATGATCAGCTGGGAGACGATCCGATCGCACGCCAGCGAATTCATCAACTGCTTGGGTTCAACGCATGGGACTTGATGGGGGACGGTACCAACTCGTTGGTCTTTGTCTCGAACATGCGTGTCGACTCGGATCTCGGAATTCTCGCGGCCGAGCTCGACAACAATGGGCAACTGGGGCGTCACGATGTGTCCCTCATGTACGGATACCTGGAAGCGCGCGACATCGGAGGCTGGCTGGACCTCAAGCTCGGCCGTCAATATGAAGTCGATGCGATCGA
The DNA here is from genome assembly GCA_963694245.1 of Myxococcota bacterium. Lineage (GTDB taxonomy): Bacteria > Myxococcota_A > UBA9042 > JABWCM01 > JABWCM01 > CAVOCR01. Next base: position 3,933 of record CAVOCR010000036.1, on the reverse strand, counting down.
CATGCTTCTCTTCGATGGTCTGAAGGTTCGCGCGGAGACTCCCTGGTACTTTGCAGTCGAACTTCTGGGCGGTCTCGAGGCGATCAATGGGACGGGAACCATCAATCAGCAGGCTCTTGATGGGTCGATTGAGGGCAATCCGAATCCGTGCTTTGACGATGTCTGTACGGGCTATGACGTCGAGGACCCGATGCCTAGAATGGTGATTGGGCTGGGGCTTTCGCTCATCGATCTCACGTACACCCAGTTGGATTTGAAGTTCCGTGAAATCGTCTGGATCGGTCCGGGCGTCGGCTCCGATGGGTCCGAGCAGGGATATGGCGACAATGTCAGTCAGATGCGCGTGGGCGGTTCCTTCTCCCAGCGGATCACAGAGGGGCTCTTTGTCCACGGTGGAGCCTCCTACGACATGTACCTCAGTCTCCTGAATGAGGTGAGGGGAGGTGTTCGCTACCGACCGATCCACATGGTCGAGGTGGAGGCCGGATACACCTATGTGATCCCGACGTTTGATGCGAACAGCATCTGGAACTTCTTCAGCTGGAGACCCATCAATCGGATCGAAGAGCGCGCGCGGTTCTTCTTCGGGGATGATCTCTGGATTCATGCGGGCGCCTATCAGTCTCTCTATTCCGCGGATGACACGGTCACACTCGAGGATGTCGACGCCGAGGTCATGGACCTTGGCATGTCGGCGGGAGCCACCTGGATCGTCGGACGGCAGGCGAGCGTCCGCACCGACATCACCAGTCAGCGGGGATTCGGGGGAGACCAGACGTTCGTGGATCTGGGCGGAAGCTACACGTTCATGGATGGAAAGCTGGGATTGGATGCTCGTGCGCTGCTCATCATGTTTGAGAGTGATGAGCAGAGCAATCTTCACCTGAATGGGACGATGTTTGGGGGCCAGTTGGGCGCCCATTGGGAATTTCACGACGACATGCGCTTGAATCTCTTGCTCGAGGAAGCCACGACCGAGGTGCGACCCGTGTGGTTGCGGGTCATGGCCGTGGTCGACATCCGGAAATGGATGTAGGGGATGAGAATGGGAAGCAGAATCATACGATTGGCTCTTCTTGCAGCTGCCGCCGTGTCCATCGCGGGGATTACGCACGCGACCGGCGCGGGTCAGGGGACAGCCGGCGAGTTCAATCCGTTCGTGACCGAGGTGTCGCGTCATCATACGCCCAGCACAGTCGTATTTCCGGCGCAGTCGCTCCCGCTCCGGTTCTTCCATGACAAGCATCTCGCAGAGGGCGTGGAATGTGTGGATTGTCATTCGGATGTCGCGGAGAGCACGCGGGCTTCCGACAACCTCCTCCCCGCAGCCTCGGTGTGTGCGGACTGTCATTACGTGGAGGATGGGAAGGAAGCCGATCCGCCTTCAGCATGTGCGACCTGTCACCTGAACTACACGGGTGAATATGATGGGTTTGATCCCCATGAAGAGGCGTCGAAGGTGACGAAGGCGCCTGCGGTGGTCGTGATCCCCAATCCGAATCTCCAGTTCAATCACAAGGTCCACATCGATCGGGAGATCGCGTGCACCACGTGCCATGAGAAGCTCGACACCATCGCGGTGGCGGCCCCGGTCAACGCCATTCCCGTCATGGGCAAATGCCTGGAATGCCATGATGGGAAGCAGGCGCCTTCGGATTGTTCGACGTGTCACCTCACTCAACCGGATGGGCGACTTGTCACGGAGTTTCCGGAGGGCCAGTTGAAGCCTCATGGCTTCTATCGCAACGATTTCCACAACGAATTCTTCGTCCAGAATCACGAGCAGGTGGCTCGCTCTGATGAGGGTTATTGCATGAACTGCCATCAGCGGCGGGACTGCGTGGATTGTCATAACGGGATCGTGAAGCCCACTCAGATCCATCCGGCGAACTGGATCCTGATTCACAACATCTCCGCACGGAAGAACAGCCTCGAGTGCACGAGTTGTCACCGGGAGCAGAGCTTCTGCATCGATTGTCACCGACGTGTGGGGATCGTGGATCTGGACCCGACGCGGGCGACATCGGTCAAGTTCCACCCCGATGGATGGGTGAATCTCGACGGAACGATGGCCACGGCGAATCATCACATGTTCCAGGCTCAGCGAAACATTCGCACCTGTGTGGGCTGCCACGAGGAGCGAACCTGTTTGAAGTGTCACTCGGCCCGTCCCACGGACCCCTGGGGTGTCACCTCGTATAATTCACCTCTGCATGGGGGAGCCAACACCCCTGTGAATCCCCACCCCCCGGGCTTCAAGAACAAGTGTGGCAACATGATGCAGTTGAGTTCACGAGCGTGCGTGAAGTGCCATGCTCCCACGGACCCTCTCCTCGACATGTGCAATTAGCCGCAGGCGGTAGCGCATCATGGTTGTTTCCAAGGGTTCTCCACCGGATACACTCGCCGGCGACGAGTTGCATGCTGAGCAGAAGGAGCGCCGGGCGTTGCTGATGGCACACGCGCGCCTGGGAGCGATGGCGAGCGTCGCACTCATCACACTCGATGCCCTGCGTTGCTGGGGAGAGACGGACTCCACGATGTGGAGTCTCCTTCTGGTGGCGCTGTGGGGAGTGGGGCTGGTCGTACACGCGGTGCGTTTTACGGGGTGGTCCCAGGATCATCGCGTCGGTCTGGAAGTCGAGACTTCGTTTCGGAGGATCGGTCAGGATGGACGCCCCACCGGACTTCTTTCTGAACCCCGAAACGAGGAATGGAAGCGCCTTTGGGCTCGCGCGGAGCAAGTTCATCTTGCGGCGGACCGCGCTGTGGATAGACTCGGCGCCGAGGGAGTCGAGGCGCGGGGCGAACTTCAAGCGTGCATGGACGATGTACAGGCGATTTTCGACGGCGCTGCTCGACTGCAGGATGCGATGGACATTCTCGGCATGAAAGTGGACGAGAATGCCATTACTGAGGCAGGATGGCGTGTGGAGAGGGCGGAAACGGATCGTCTTCGCTCGCTCTATCAGGCAAATCTTGCTCTTCTGATCGCTCAGAAGGCGAAGGTGAGCGCGCTGATGCAGGATTTGAAACGCATGCGTGCATGCGTGGAAGGGTTTCTCATCTCGGCCGAGAACATGCAGTTGGATGCCTCGCGATTGCAGACATCCGGCGGAGTTCCCACGGGACAGCTGGTTCTCGGAGATGCGCGTCGCGCCCTGGAAGAGGAAGTGCTTGTCCTTCGACAGGTGGAAGCGGAGTTGGAGAGGTTGGAGTCATGAAGAGTGTCGATGTAGTCGCTTCGGCGCAGAAGAAGGACATGGCGCTGGAGATCCTCGCGAAGGGGGTCGCCATGGTGCATTGCGATCCCATGTACGATGGGGTGAATCTGCCGGATTATCTCTGCGATGATCCCGTGGTGCGCTTGAACTTCGCCTATGGGTTTCAGTTGCCCTCCTTTGATGTCGACGGAGAGGGAATCTCCGCAGTTCTGAACTTCAATGGGCATCGGTTTCATTGTGTGATCCCCTGGGAGTCCGTATTTGCGATCACGGCTCCGGAGTTTGGACACGAGGGGCGATTCTGGCCGGGAAGCGCTCCGCCGGATGTGCTGGAGTCCTTCGCGGAACTGGGAGAGGGATTCTCGGAGACCGGAGATGAGGACGAGTACCCGATCGAGGATGCCGTGGACCGCCCGGTCTTCCGCGTGATTGATGGGGATGGAGAGAGCTCTCCCGAGGTTGATTCCGTGGAAGAGACGGAAGACGAGGCCCGTCCTCGCAAGAAGCCGCGACCCCCGTTTCTCTCGGTCGTGAAATGAGCGCCAGGCGTTCGCGCCGGCGTTAGACAAGCATTGGGATGAAGAGCGTCCCGAGTCCCAGGAAAATCAAAAATCCGATCGTGTCGGTGAATGCCGTGAGCAGGATGCCTCCGCCGAGCGCCGGGTCCTGGCCCAGCGATTTCAGAATGAGGGGAATGGCCGCGCCCATG
>CAVOCR010000035.1:0-9505 GCA_963694245.1 Myxococcota bacterium | reverse complement strand
AGTCGGATGACTCGCGAGATCTCGATGGCGTTTCTCTCCAAACACGTGAATGACGAGGAGGCGCGCTCCAAGACGCTCTTCCTCGGTGACCGCAATCGCATCACGTTCACCTCCTTGTCCCACCAGCGGCGGGTTCGGGAAGCCATCGAGTCCGATCAGCTGGTGGTCGAATATTTCCTGAAGTCGATGTCGCGGGGACGTGGAAAGGGCTTGTACCGTCGCGTCAAATCGATTCTCGACGACAAACCGGAAAAAGGGGGCACTACCGAGCTGATGGCGGAAGGCGTCAAATCCCTGGAGTTTGAATACTGGAATCGAAAGGACGAGGACTGGGACAGCACCTGGGAGGTCACGAGTGATGACTTCGAACTGAAGGGACCCGCGGCTCTTGTCACGGGTTCACGGAAAGTGTCGGAGGAGGTGACGGACGAGGATGAGACCCTTCAGCTTCCCTGGCGCGTGCTGATTCGGCTCGAACTGGTGGATGAGGAGAAGACGGTCTTCCGGTTTGAGACACAGACACCTCTCTATATTCGCGAGCCCCTGGATTTCACGGTCGGGGGGTCTTTGACGAATGCCAAGGGAAGACTCAGCACGCGTACAGGTGCCGGGGCACCTCGCGGTGGCGCGAAAGGGGGAAGGTGATGCGGAAACGCTTTGCAGAACTCCATTCAGGCGTTCGGAATGCCTGGCGCCAGATCCGTCCCGGAATCGCCGTGGATGGGGATCGCCCCGAGCGCGGCGTCGCCTTGCTGATGGTGCTCGTGACCGTGGCGGTCATGGCGGCTTTCAGCACCGAGTTCTCGTACAACGCACGCGTGAATCTTCGCATGGCTTCCAACATGGAGCGGGAGGTGCAGGCTTATTATCATGCGCGGAGCAGCATTGAGGTCGCACGCATGGTGATTCGCGGCCAGAAACTCGCGGATGACATGCTCTCTCTTGCTGCCCAGTTCATGCCGAGCGTCAAGAATCAGAACGTCGAGATGTGGAGTTTCGCCTGCAAGTTTGTGGAGATCTACAATACGGGGAAGGTGAATCTTCTGGGCTTCGATCTCTTTGACCTCTCAGGAAGAGAGGGAATCGGTGTCGAGCATGGGAGCTTTGAATGTGTCGCGGACGCTGAAGATGGGCGAGTCAACGTGAATTTCGTCGAGACTCCGGCAGCCAAGAAGGCTCTCTTTCAGCATCTCTTTGGCTATCTGCAAGGTCCTCGCCCAGAGGGGACGGGCTGGTCGGACGATGATCGGGACCGGGCGGATCTTCTCCTCAACATCATCGACTGGGTGGATCCGGATCAGACCCGAACTGATCTCGACCCGAACGGGAATTTTACAGAGGGATCGGGCTCTGAGGACTTTGCCTACTCTCGTTATGACCACGAAGCGAAGAACGCCAAGTTCGACAGCGTCGAGGAGTTGCGCCTGGTGGATGGCATGGACGATGAGACTTTTTGTGACATTCGGGACAAGGTCACCGTCTATTCCACGGAGAAGCTCAATGTGAACACCGCTGATCTGGGACTTTTGAAGGCCGTGGTCTGTGGGGCCATGGCTCCTGAGAATCAGGCGTTGGCCTGTGGGACTCCCCTGGCAGGACAGGTGGGGTTGACCGCCATGGACATCGTCGGGGAATACCTGGAGCTCTGCCGGGGCATCAAGAAGATGTTGTTCACCGCGCCTTTCGCGAATGCCAATGCGTTCGTGAACTTTTTCAAGAAGCTCCCTCCGGAACTGGCCCCCCTGGTTCAGGTCAACGGCGCGGCACTCAAGCCAGTCGTCGGGGTGAAGAGCCGTGTAATTCGAGTGGAGTCGACGGGTAAGGTGGGGCGGACCGAGAAGCGGATCACGGCCATCATCGACACGAGCACAGGCAAGTATGTATATTGGCGGGAGGAGTGACTTCATGACGTCGCAGTCCCTCGTTTTTGAGGTGAAACAATGAGCCAGAGAATCATCGGACTCGACATCGGATCGAGTTCCATCACAGTGGTGCACCTGGAGACTTCCTTCCGGAAATTCCAGTGGACACACGTTGCGCGACGAACCTGGCCCACGGCCACCGGGGAGGACGCGGAGCACAAGCAGCGCATGGCCCTGGATGGAGCCATGGCTGAATTGCTGGAGCTCGGCGAGCTTCAGGGGGATGTGGTCGTGGCGGCGATTCCGAGTGATCGGGTGATCAGCCGTGTGCTCCATTTTCCGTTCACGAGCATCGGACAGATCGAGTCGGCGATTGGTTTCGAGCTGGAGGGACACATTCCCTACAGCGTGGACGAGATTGTCTACGATTTTCATGTCCTCGAGCAGGGGGATGATGGAACCCGTGTGTTTGTCGCCGCTGCTCCCAGGGAGGAGTTTGAAGAGCATCTCGATTTCCTCGCGACCCATGGAATCGATCCGCAGATCGTTTCGTTTTCGGGGGCCGCTGCGGCCCGCCTCGCCTCGCTTGTAACGGATGAAGAGGAAGCCGTTCTGGTCGTGGATCTGGGTTCGGAGACCACGGAATTCAACGTCGTGGAGAACGGGCGATTGAAGACCATGCGGAGTCTGCGTCGCGGCGGGCGTCAGCTGGCCTCCGCCATTGCGGGGGTTCGTGAAGTCGACACGGCGGCGAGTCAGGCGCTGATGGAGTCCGAGGGACTGGTCGTGCCGGAAGGTGCGCCCTACGTCGATGAGAACGAAGAGCCGATCGCGGCGGCTGCGCGTCAGGTGCTGCAGCCCGTGATTTCACGGATTCGGCAGACGCTCGGATCGCGTGAATCGTCGGGAGAGGCCCCGATGAATCGCGTCCTTCTCACCGGCGGATTGGCGGGTCTTCGGGGCATTTGTGACTACATCGAGGCGGAAGTCGGGATTCCGGTGGAGCCTCTCGGAATGAATGACTTTGAGTTCAATGAGCTCGAGGATCCTTTCGGAGCCGGTCCAGAGGTTGCCAATGCTCTGGGTCTCGGATTGCTCTCCGTACCTGGTGGCTCGGGGCATGCCATCAATTTTCGCCGCGGCCAATACGCGTATCAGGGCGACTTCCAATTCTTGAGAGAGAAGCTGGTACATGTCGCCGCCATGGTGCTTCTCGTCGCGGTGATGGCGGGTGGCAAGAGTTACATGCGTTTCAATGCACTCGTCGCGGAGCGGGATGCGCAGGTGGAGGAGTTGAGGCGTTTCTCGACGGAACTCTTTGATGACCCACGGGATGATTTCGATACGGTCCTCGGACTGCTTCGCGACATTCCTGAAGCGGGGACGAGTCGTGTGTTTCCGGAGATCACGGCCAAGGAAGTTCTCTACGATGTGGCTGAGATCATGGAGGAGGTCGGGCAGACGAGCGGCGCAGACCTGCAGACGATGCGTGGTCAGGGAGGCGAAGAGGCTCCAGTGGAAGAGGGGGGTGAGACCGGGAGTGAAGCCGGAGGGGATGCACCCGCTCCGGCTGGTGAAACCGCTCCTGCCAACGTGCCAGCCGGACCCGGTGTGACACCGGAGTCCCCCCCCACCCCCAGGGTGGAACCGGCACGTCCTGCCCCCAGCCGCCCCCCGGCTCCCGTTCAGGGCGCACGACCCGAGGGGCAGGCGGGCTCGAACCCGCCCCGGAATGCGCCACTTCGCCCGGAACCGTTCCAACCTCCGCGGGATCTTCAGGTGCTTCCAGGCACGAACATTCCCGATCGCCTGCTTCGTCAGAAACCGGCGCTTGGGCCCGCGGGCAGGATTGTCCGTCCGCCGGGACCCCAGGCAGAGGATTCCCCGGATGAGGATGGGCGCGAGGCACGTCTGGAGCGTCTGAGGGCGGCCCGGGCGTTGCGCACCAATAGCCTGAGTCCGGCTGCGCGCGCCCGCATGGGGCGGGGTGTGCCGACCTTGCCGACTCTGCAGGGGGTCGTCGTTCCCGTGCAGGCACATCCAGAACGCAGAGGACGAGGCCCCGCCGCAACAGCGACATCCCGTGGCGCGGCAACGCCACCGCCGTTGGTTCCGGAGACCGTTCAGCTCGTCGGCGCTGACTCTGCGGAGGAGAATGTGGAGGGTGGAGAGACCGGCGAAGAGCGCATTTTTCTGGAACTGGAGTCGATTCAAATTGGGCAGGGCAACGTCAATTTGAAGGGGGAGGCCAGTGTTCTCGAAGCATCCACGCTTCTCGAGCAACGCCTGGGCAGTCATCGCTGCTTCCAGAATGTGGTGCTTGAGGGGACGGACAAGATCACGTTTGAGCGCCATCGAGGCTGGTACAACTTCCGGATCTCGTTCGATCTGGATTGCAACCCAGAGGCCACACGCGATCGCAAGAAGGGGAGCAGATAATGGCACTTGAAGCGAGAATTACAGCGTTGGAGCGGCTCTCCCAGCGGGAAAGAACGATGGTCATCGCGTTGATTGGCGGAGTCCTGGGACTCGTGCTGCTCGTCGCGGCTTTCTGGGTGAACTCCGTCCTGGCTGAGGTTGAAGACGAGATCGTGTTTCAGGAGGAGATGTTTGTGGAGATTCAGGATGCGGCTTCCCGCTGGGGCGTGGTCAAGACCGAGATGGATCTGCTGGAGACACGGCTCCGGGCCAACAAGATTCAATCTTTGCGCATCCCCGTGAACAACATCGCGCGGGGTGTTCAGTTGGATACGGGAAAGAAGCTCGCGGATGAAATCGGGTCTCTCGACAAGCAGATCGAAACTCCGGTTCGCGGGTTCTCTTTCGGTGTGGGCGGAGGCACGAAAGGACGTCGCGGCGATGAGGACGCGGAAGTGGTTCGCATGGATCAGGAGTTTCAATTCCGAAACATTCCGATCACCGCGCTCTACGATTTTCTCGAGGGTCTCGATTCGGAGGAATTGCTCTTCGTGACGAATCTTGAAATCAAACGGAAGTTTGGTGGCGAGTTTGACCGTGCGCAGATGGCGCAGGTGACAATCACGACATTCCGGGCAGCAGAGGAGGCAGAGTGATTTCCGTGCGAAGCCTTGGAAAATTCGCGGGTTATTTCTCCGCGTTTGTCTCGCTCACCCTGTTCTTCATGGTGGTCACCTTCCCGATGGACAAGGTCAGCGCTCATCTGGAAGCACAGATTGAGTCGCAGACGGGTCGTCAGGTGGAGATCGGTGAAATCGATTTCGGGTTTTCGGGACTCGAAGTCACGGATCTTGGCGTTGAGATGATTCCCGGGGAAGGCGAAGACACCGGCATGCTCGTTGTGGATCGCATCCATGTGCAGGCGAGTGTCTTCGATCTGCTGGGTGGGGAGGTTCCAGACGCGCGGATTGAGGCAGACCTTCTGGGAGGCACCATTCGCGAATTGGCAGTTCGCCCGTTGGAAGAGGGAGGGATCGAGGTTGATCTGGGAACTTTTTCGGACCTCGCGATCCATCAGGTGCCCGGGTTTTCCGGATTGCTGGGGCTCGACCAGAAACTCGAAGGCCACCTCACCCTTTCGGGCAAGATGACGTGGACAGGCGCGCTCGCGACCAGCGAGGGAAATCTCCAGATGGAGATCCGGGATGCGATCGTTCGGGCTCCCCAGGTCAAGATTCCGGAGAAGGCGGCCCGGCAATGGGGGATGGACAGCATCCAGCTTTCGGATCTCAAGCTGGGCACCCTCGACGTCAAGCTGGCGTTGGTGGAAAAGAGCACGGTGCGGCAGCTCCGTGCGGTTCCCGGTGCGCGAGATGCTCGTGCTCTTCATCTGGAAGAGGTGCGCGCCAGCGGGGGAGATGTTGAATTGGTGGTGGATCCCCAGAGCGCACTCGTACTCGGACGTTCCGGAATGGGGGCCAGTCGTGTAAGCGTGCACGCCGCAGTTCATCTCGCGGAGGAATTCTTCACGCGGGAGGTCAAAAAAGACGACTCCACGGAACGACCCAATCTTTTTCTTCGAACCATTCTTCAGGGATCGGCCCAGGCACGGGCAGCGGAGAAAAACGGATATTATGGTTTCCAGTGTCGTGGTTTGGTCAGCGCTCCGAATTGTACGCTCATGAAACCGACCATGCGGGTGGGCTTGAAGAAGCCCAAGGCTCTCTCTCCGCCCATTCCCTCGAAGGAGTCGGAGGTGGAGGAGCCCGAAGAGCCGCGAGAACGCAAGCGACCGACCCGTGCTGTCCGCGAGGCACCGGCACCGGGCGGAAACGACATGGGAGCGATTGAGGGGGCTCCTACGCCCTCTCGAAGTCGGAGCACTGGGGCAGACCGGGAGAGAATGCGCAAGGAACGCGATGAGCGTATTCGAAAGTTGAAGGAATCCCGGAAGGCTCGTGCGCGAGGGGGAGCACCCACTGCAGTAGATCCTGTGGGTGAGGAAGCTGGGGATCCTGAAAACGACCTCGAAGAGGAAGAGGAAGAGGACCCTGAAGAGGAATCTGATGAGGAGCCTGAAGAGGCGGAAGAGGACGAGAGAGAAGACGACGAGGAGGCCGAGGAAGATCCGGCCAATGAGGAGCCCGCGGAAGAGAGAGAATAGTCTCGCAACCCATCCCCACGGTCCTTGACTGTGTTTTGAATCCCCCTTAATTTTAAGGGGTTCCCACTGCTTGGAGTCACTCCTTTTGGCGTCATCCCCAGAGCTTCTGCTCCTGCTCCTCACCTTGTCCATCGCAGCTCTGTTTGCGGGGACCGAATCTGCCCTGGATACGCTTCGTGGCGCGCTTCTCAATCGTGCGCTCGAAAGTTCACGAAACAGCGAGGTCACTCGAACCCTTCTCCGCCGCTGGCATGCGGATCCCATCCGATTTGGACTCTTTGTCCGGTTGAGCCACGTGCTCGCCATCACGCTCGGAGCGGGAATCGTCGGCGGGCTCGCGACGAAGACGGCCCAGGAGATTGGATGGGCTCCTGAACTCGTGGGAGGGATGATCCTCGCAACGGGGATTGGGTTTGTCCTGGTGGAGGTGCTTCCCCGGGGAATTGCCCGTCACCGGACCGAGCACTTCATGCGACTCTTCCCCCTCGCCTGGGTTCTTCTCAGGGCGCTCCAGATCCCATTGCTTCCCCTGGTGGCCACGCGTCGGGCGATGGTTCGTTTTCTCGGAGGCGAGGAGAAACGTCCGGCGGTCACTGAAGAGGACATCGAGGTGCTGGTGAAGCGCGGTGGCCGGGATGGGGGCCTCGACAAGGAACAGGAGAGTCTTCTTGCGGGTGTTCTAGCGTTCAACGACACCGTGGTTCGTGAGGTGATGGTACCGCTTCGGGATACGGTTCTCTTCGATGTGGAGATGACTCTGGAGGCGATCGTGGACGTCGTCCGTGAGCAGGGGTTTTCTCGCTATCCGGTGTACGAGGAGACCTCTGATCGGATCATTGGGGTGTTTCATGTCAAGGACACCCTCGCCTACCTCCAGGGTCCGCGTTCGAGTCCCTTCTCCTTGCGGGAGTTTTTGCGCAGACCTCATTTCGTTCCGGAGACGAAGCGTATTGATGAACTCATGCGAGAGTTGCAGCGGAAGAAGATGCATATCGCAGTCGTTGTGGACGAATTCGGGGGAACGGCGGGGATGGCGACTCTCGAAGACATCATCGAAGAGGTGTTTGGGGAGATCTATGACGAGCATGATGCTGTGGATGAGTCGGAGATCACGCGCCTCGGGGAGGGGCATTATCTCCTCGATGGGCGAATCGGCTTGAAGGATCTCGAAGAACTCCTCGGATTTGAATTTCCCTCTCCCGCGGATTACGACACGCTCGCGGGATTTGTCGCCGAGCAGTTGGGAGAGGTGCCCCGCAAGGGGGATGAGTTTGTTCATCAGACTCTGCATTGCTCCGTGCGTGAAGCCGACTCCACTCGAATTCACCGTGTGGAGGTCAAGCTGCTTCCCGGCGACGTAGAGAACGCCGCGGGGTGAACAGTTCTCGGGTGTACGTTGACAGTCGCAAAGCCCACTTCTAGGATTCCTCCGCACGAACCGTGGTGTGGGTCCGCCCTCTTTTCACTCGCAGGAGAATTCATGAACGTTCATCGCCCCCGTCTTGTCCCTGGAAGGATGATTGGACTGTGTTTTGCCTTGTTGTTGCTTGGAGTGACGAGCTGCAAGGACGAGGCTTCCAAAACGTCTGCACCGCCCGCTGAACAGGCGATGAAGGAAGTCCCCGCCGTCACTCCCTATGGTGTCGTTGAACTCTCCGAGAACGTAAAGGGATACGCGGTGACGCAGAGCTTTGATGTGCTCGCGAACTTTGGGTCCGAGTTGATGAAAGATGTGGAGGCGATGCCTCCAGCTGCGGTTGCGGGAATTCTGGAGCAGGGCCTCGCGACGGATCTGGGACTCCTGAATCTGTCGTGGTTGAAGCGGGATGCCGTCATCGGGTTGTTGGTCTTTGGTTCCGCGAATGGCGAGATGGAGGAGGTGATTCTCTATCCGTTCAAGGACCGGGCGACCCTGGAGGCCGCGCTCCCCCCAGAGCGGAGAGTGGTCACGGAAGGCAATGAGTGGAGCTGGTCGGTGGGCACCGGAGAGGTCTACCTCAACATTCTCGAAGGCCATGCGGTCATCTCCAAGAGCGCGACCCGGTTTGTCACTGGCAAGAAGGACATCGTCAAGTTCCTCAAGAACGTCCGTCCCGAGGAGGCTCTGTCCTTCAATCTTCAGGTACCGGGTCTGTTGAGTGACTTTGCGCCGATGCTGGAGGGATTGGGTGAGGGGGCTCTCTCGAATACCGGTCATGAAAAGGAGCAGGTGAGCCAGCTCCTCGCTCTTTTGGGGTCCATCCAGCATCTGGTGGTCAAGGGGACCCTCGATGACGAGAGCGTGGTCTTTTCGTTTGAAGTTCAGGGGCAGGAGGTGAAGCCCTGGTCTCTGTTCGTACGAGCGGCAGCGAGTGGACGATCCCAGTTGATGGGATTGGCGCCCGCCAACAGTTATTTCGTGACGGGGAGCAGCACCGATCGTGAGGCAGGTCAGGAACTCAATCGGTTGTTGCAGAGTTCCGACAGTCTTGTTTCCCTGCTGGGATTTGAAGGCGCAGAGAAGGATGCATTCATCGCTGCGTTGCGACGTGTCGCATCTCTTCAGACGGGCGATCAGATGGTGGCCATGCATGGCTCCAACGGATTTGCCACGGGTTTTCGCGGAGTCCTGGAAGTGGAGGATGGTCAGAAGATGCTGGCGGCCACGACCGATCTCCTGGAGATGTTGTGGAAGGGAGGCGTAGGGTTTGGAAAGGAGATCGCGGGTGATTCGATTCCCCCCTTTGTTGATCTCTCGAGCTTTCCGGCAGCGCTTCAGAGCGTCGGCCCTCTTTTGATGGGATTGGGAGTGAAGATCTCCAGCGGAACCGACGACGTGAAGGGGGGGACGCCCCTTCAGATCGTGAACCTCGCGGTCGATCACAAGCGCCTCGAGACCATGAAGATCGACGCCGAGATTCGCACCATCGCCCTGGCGTTTCTCCCCGAACCAATCCAGTTCGCGATGGGGGGGGACAAGCAACTGTTCGGCGTCGTCGTGGGACCGTCCGCCGGCAAGGAACTCCGAAATCTCCTGACCTCCCCGGTCCCCAAAATGACGCATATGGGAGTCCAGAGCATG
>CAVOCR010000034.1:0-9558 GCA_963694245.1 Myxococcota bacterium | reverse complement strand
CTCCCGAAGAGGAGGGCAAGAAGGGCAAGGAACAGGGTGACAGATGGGGCGTGCTTCTTCATATTGAACCTCATGCATGGAGCCTTTCGCCGACGCAAGATAGCATGGCGAGGAGCCGCATTCCATGGAGCAATTGGGAGATTGCCGCGTGATTGAAACCTCCGAGACCTCACGAGATGTCGTGGTGCTCCCCATCGGGGGACTTGGGCGTATCGGGATGAACATGACCCTCATCGGCGCACGGGGTGGCTGGCATGTCATCGATTGCGGGGTCCGTTTCCCGGATCCGGAACAGTTCGGGGCGGCATCGGTGCTCCCGGATCTTGGATGGATCGAGACCCTGGCGCCCCACATCCGGTCGGTGATTCTCACGCATGGGCACGAGGATCATATCGGCGCTCTTCCGCATCTCCTCCGCCGCGTGAACGCACCGGTCCATGGGACGCGCTTCACGCTCGAACTGGTGCGAAGGAAGCTCGCAGAGACGCCCGGCCTGACGGACGTGGATCTTCGCACCATCGCACCGGGGGAGACCTGTTCCTTTCCGGGCATTGAGTTTGGGTTCGTACGCGTGACCCATTCGATTCCGGATTGCGTGTCCGTGTTCGCCCGTACTGATCAGGGCACGGTCCTCCATACGGGCGATTGGAAGATCGATCGGGAGCCCGTGGATGGGGAGCATTTCGACGAGGCGCGTTTCCGGAGCCTCGGGGACGCCGGTGTTCGGCTCCTGCTGAGCGATTCCACGAATGCTCTCGTACCGGGCTGGACCGCGAGCGAGGCCTCGTTGGTGGAACCGCTGAAGACTCAGGTGGAAGGCGCCCCCGGGCGTGTGCTTGTCACCACGTTCGCCTCGAATCTCCATCGACTGGAGTCGGTCTGCCGCATCGCGGAGGAGGCGGGGCGAAGCGTGTGTCTTCTCGGGAGGAGTTTGACGCGGTACGTGGAGGTCGCGCGGGCAGCGGGGCGCTGGAGCCCGGATCCTGGGCTTCTCGTCGCTCCGGAGCGTCTGGACGATCTCCCCGACGGGCATCTGCTCATCATTACGACGGGCACCCAGGGCGAGCCCTCCTCTGCGCTCGCCCGTCTCTCGCGGGGTGACCACCCTCTGTTGAGCGTGCGTTCGGGGGATCGCGTACTCCATTCAGCCCGGGTGATTCCGGGCAACGAGCGGGCGGTCAACGCCATGTTTTCCGGTCTCATTCGCCGGGGCGCCGAGGTGGTCCACGGCTGGCGATCCGGCATCCATTGCTCAGGCCATGCCCGCCAGGAGGAATTGGATCACATGCTCGCGTTGGTGCGGCCGAGCACGTTCGTCCCGATTCATGGCGAGGTGGCGTTCCTTCGTGATCACGCCAATCGCGCACGACAAGCGGGGGTCCCGGAGGTCCATGAGATTGAGAATGGGGTCGGGATCGTCCTGAAAGACGAGGGGACCCATCTCGAGTCCCTCGGAAGGTTGGATACGTGGTTTGATGACGGCACCCGAGTCGGCACCTTCGAGGAACTGGGAATGCGGGACCGCGTTCGACTGGCCTACAACGGTGTGGTCGGGGTGCATGTTCGATGGGATCCGGGCTCGGGAGGGGACGAACCGGTGGTGGACCTGGATACCCGGGGGTTGTATACGGACGAGGGCAGGCTTCTCGAGCGGTGTCGGCGGGAGGTCGTCGCGATCGTGAGCGACGCCCGCGGAAAGGATGGTGACGAGCCGATGGAGGACGTGATTGCCCGAGCGGTTCGGCGCTTCTTCAAGCGCGATTCGGGTCGACGACCCGAGGTCATGGTGTTCCTCGCCACGAAGGGCGCAGGGGAGAGGGGTGAAGATGGGAAGGGCTGATGGGTTTCGACCGCGACACGCGGATTATGTGAAGGCGGGAACGGCTCCTGAGCACTATCCCCCGGAGGATCGGCCAGAGATTGCGTTCATTGGCCGATCCAATGTGGGGAAGTCGAGCCTCATCAACGGGCTCACCGCGCGCAAGGCATTGGCGCGCACCTCCCGGACACCCGGACGGACCCAGTTGATTCAATTCTTCGGCGTGGATCCGGGCCTTTATTTCGCCGATTTGCCGGGCTATGGCTATGCCAAGGTCCCGAAGAAATTGAAGGCCGCGTGGGGTCCGATGATTCGGACGTATCTGGAGCGGCGGGACAATCTGGCGGCGGTCGTCCTCATTCTGGATGGTCGCAGGGACCCCGGGACTCGGGAGATGGAGCTTTTGGACTGGCTCGATGAAAAGGAGCGGCCTGTGGTTCTGGTGGCCTCCAAGATGGACAAGATCGCGAGCAATCAGCGGGGAGCGCGTGTGAAGGCGATCGCGGAGGCCGTGGGGTTGAGCCCGGAGTGTGTCTTTCCCTGGTCAGCGCTGTCGGGGGCCGGTCGCGTGGATCTCTGGGATGCGTTGCATGGGGCGGCCGATGCGCGGCGGGACGAATTCGAATGACATTGACGCCGTTGACCGAACGCGACGTTCCCGAGGCGATGGCGCTGGATGCGCGTTGTTTTCCCAATCCGGGGGAACGCGTCGACTTCCAGGAGGAACTGAGTCGCGAAAACGGGGTGCTTCTGGGCGCACGACGAGCGGGGAGACTTCAGGGATATCTTCTCGCCTGGTGTGTGGTCGATCGCATGGAAATCATGAATGTCGCGGTAGACCCGGACGCGCGACGAAAAGGACACGGGCTTGTCCTCGTGGATGCCGCCATTCGGGAGGCTCGCCTTCGGGGGATGGTCGCGGTGGATCTGGAAGTGCGGGTGTCCAATGACCCCGCCTTGAAGCTCTACCAGGGCATCGGGTTCAGCACCGTGGGGCGCCGGGACGACTACTATCGGAATCCCACCGAGGACGCGGTGCTGCTCACGCGAACCCTGGCTTGAGTCCGCGCTCAAGAGGTCCTATCATCCGCTGAACTCCCGGGAGATTGGATGCGTTCTGCTGTCTGGACTGTCATGGAAGCGTTGACCTGGACAGCGGGCGCGTTGAAGGCGCGTGGCATGGAGAGTGCCCGTCTTGAGGCGGAGCTTCTTCTCTGTCATGTCACCGGGCTGAGTCGCGTCGAACTCTACACGCTGCATGATCGGCCGCTGAGCGTCGACGAACAAGGCGGATATCGGGATCTGGTCCGTCGTCGGATGGAGGGGGAGCCCTCCCAGTATCTCACGGGAACCCAGGAGTTCTGGTCCCTCGCGCTGAAGGTGGTGCCGGGAGTGTTGATCCCACGGGGAGACACTGAAGTGCTGGTCGAGGAGGCTCTCGCCCATCTCGAGCGATCCGCAGTGGAGTCGCCTCTGATCATCGATGTCGGGACGGGAAGTGGGGCGATCGCGCTCGCGCTTGCGTCGGAGCATCCAGAAGCACGGGTAGTGGCATGCGATGTGAGCCCGGTGGCGCTGGAAGTCGCCCGCGCCAATTGTGATGCGCATGGGCTCGGAGTGAAATTTGTGCAGGGAGAGATTCAGCAGGTCCTGGCTCGCATCTCCGGAGTCCCGGATCTGATCGTGTCGAATCCTCCCTACATTCCCACGGAGCGAATCGAGACTCTGATGGTCGAGGTCCGTGACCACGAGCCGCGACTCGCGCTCGATGGGGGCGTGGATGGACTGGACGTGATCCGCCCCCTTCTCACGCACGCAACGGAGGCGCTGGGAGTGGGTGGTGGGCTTTTCATCGAGATCGCGGACAGGCCGCAGGCGGACGCGGTTCTCACCTTGCTGGACGAGTGCGGGGGATGGAACGAGGGTTCGATTCGCGACGATTATGCGGGACAAGCCCGCGTCGTCTGTGCGTCCAGGGCTGCCTGATCGCGACAAATCGACTAGGATGGAATCCGTCACACGGGGAGGAGCATCATGGCCGCAAAGCTGGTCATTCGCACGGTGGGGGAATCGGACGTTCGGACGGTGCTCCTGACGGATTACAATACCATCGGACGGGCGTCGAGTGCGTCGGTGCAGCTGGTGGATCGTCAGGTCTCGAAACAACATGCGACGGTGCTTCAGCGCGGTTCCGATTACGTCGTTCAGGACGCGGGAAGCCGCAATGGGACGGTCGTCAATGGGAGTCGGATCCCCGGGGATCACATCCTCCGCGAGGGCGACGAGATACGCCTCGGCAATTCGCGTCTCGTGTTTCAAAATCCCGTCGCCAACGTCGCGGTCGAGCCGGCGGATACGACGGGTGCCAACATTCACATGCGGGTCCTCCCCCAGAGCACCACGGGAGCCGGGTTCCCGGCATCGAAGGAGATCGGAACAGAGAAGGAGGTACGCGCTGCGTACGAACGTCTTCGCCTCGGGCATCTGCTGGAGAAGGAACTCACGTCCCTCACCTCCGAGGAGGCTCTGCTGGATCGCATCTTTGAATTCGTCTTCGAGAGCCTGACCGTGGAACGCGGGGTCTATTTCGAGAACGTCGAAGGGCAGGGGCTCCAGCCGCGAACGGTCTGGCCCCGGACCACGGAGAGTGCGGATGGAATTCGGATGAGTCAGACCATCCTCGACCGTGTGGAGAAGGAGCGTCAGCCGATCCTTATTCACGACGCCCAGACCGATCAGAGGTTTGATTCGGCACAGAGCGTGATTCTCCAGGGGCTGCGTTCTGCTCTCTGTGTACCGCTCGTGGTGGAGGATCGCCTCATCGGCGCGATCCACATCGAAAACAGTCTCGCGGCGGGGGTTCTGGACGAGCAACATGCCTCCATCTTTGATGCGATCGCCCGCACTGCGGCGATGGCATTGGACAATCGACGGCTCGCGGAGGCCCGACAATCCGAAGAGGTGATGCGGCGCCAGCTGCAACGGGTGCTGTCGCCCAACCTCGTCGAGCGCGTCATCAGTGGGGAGCTGGCGATTGAACGCGGGGGTGAGGTTCGTGAGGCGTGTGTTCTGTTCACCGACATCCGTGGATTCACGGAAATCACGGAAGGCGAGGAGGCCTCCGATGTCGTCGCGCTGCTCAACGAATATTTCCACGGAATGGTGGAGGTGGTCTTTCAGCAGGACGGGACGCTCGACAAATTCCTCGGTGATGGAGTGATGGCCGTATGGGGCGCGCCGGTCGGGGGCAAGGACGATGTGTGGAGCGCCGTGGTGGCAGGGATCCAGATGCAGCAGGTCATCACCGAACTGAACGAGAGTCGTGCCGCGGAGGGCCATGAGCCCATCGGAGTCGGCATCGGCATCGACATGGGCGAGATCGTCGCGGGCTACATGGGGTCGGAGCGCACGATGCGCTACACCGTGATCGGGATGCCAGTGAATCGCGCCAGTCGTCTCTGCTCGGCGGCGTCTGCCGGCGAGGTGTTGATCAGCGACACCGTGATGGCGCGGGTGCGCGAGCGGGTGGCCTACGAAGAGATGGCGCCGCTCGATTTGAAGGGGATCAAGGGTCCGGTTCGTTGCTACAACGTGACCGGAGAGCGTTAGCGCTCGGCGCGCATCGTTTTGAGGTGTGTCAGCGTCTCCCGGATTCCATGCTCAGGGGCGAAATCGAGGACCTTTCGGGACCGGGTTCCATCCACCATGCAGACATAACGAATATGGTCGAGCTCCGGGCTCGGAAACTCCGTGAGACGCAGTCGGTACAGGAGCGCAGTGCCGAGGCGAAAGGCCAGGCCGGGAACAGGGAGCCGCCTTCCTCCGATGGCATCGATCATCGCCGAGAGCGGGACGGCTCCGGGTCCCACGAGATTGAAAACACCTCGTATGCCGGGCTTGAGCGCTCGGACAATCCCGGTGACGACATCGTCTTCATGGATGATCTGAATCATGGGGTCGAATCCCATGAGGGTCGGGACGGTCGACATGGACAGGTAGTTGGAAGGCGCATTCTGAACGCGCCCCACGATGTGCACGGGTCGCAGGACGACGGTCTCGATTTCGGGGTGCTTCCAGAAATAGCTCTGGGCGTGCATGTCCACTGCGATGAGGTCCCGCATGTCGTGGAAGGTCTCGCCGGCGAGCAGGGGGGTGTCTTCGTCGAGATACTGGGCGTTGCCGGGCCGGGGCCCGTAGATGTTCGCGCTGGAGAGGACCACCACCTTCGGCACGTTTCGCCGATGGCAGTAGTCGAGGAGTGTCTGTGTGCCCACCACATTGAAATGATGTCCGACCGTGGCGGTGTTGCGTCGGCTGTGAACGATCCCCATGTGGACGACTGCCGAGATCTCATTCCGGCGGAAAATATCCTCGGCCTGGCGGCGTCGAACGTCGAGGGTATGCACCTCGATTCCTTCGGGAGGCGTGCCGAAGGGCCTCGAGTCAATGCCAATCACGCGCTCTCCGAGCGCCATGAGTCGCGTGGCCACGAGCCGCGCAAGGCGTCCGCGGATTCCGGTGATCACAATGGCAGGTCGCGTGTGTTGAGACGTCATGGGGGTCACCGGAAGATGTGGGTCCGTTCTCGGAGGCCCTGTTCAAGCATCTGTTGAATGCGATCCTTCACCTTGTTGACGCGACGGAGAATCAGCGCGTCCTCTCCATTGGGATCGCCCCGAAAGCGCATGGGTTTCCCGAATCGGAGGTGGTAGCGCGTGGGGAGCGGTAGGAGTCCCAGGGGCGTGATTGGAAAGGAGGGCATGCCGAGGCGCCGGGCCAGGGATTCCAGGTTCGCGATGCTCGGGGCCTGTTCCTCCGCTCCCACGAGGGCGACGGGGATGATCGGGGTCCCGGTCTCCAGTGCGATCCGCATGAACCCCTGTCCGAAGCCCTGGAGTTGATAGCGCTGTTCCCACGGTTTGCTGATGCCACGGGCTCCTTCGGGGAAGACGAGTATGCCCTCATCCGAGTTGAGCAGCCGGATGCAGTTGGCCGGGATCCCAGGGACCTGACCCAGGCGGGTGAAGAAGGTGGAGGCAAAGGGCAGAGAGGGAATCCACTTCTCGACCATGGACCGGATCATCCGGGGACGAGTCCCCTCGAGGAGCACCGAGGAGACGATCATCATGGCGTCGAAAGGCAGCTGTCCGGAGTGGTTCGCGATCAGGAGGACACGTCCCTCGGGGATGTTCTCCATGCCCTGGGCACGGACTCGAAAGTAGCGCTGGTAGAGAAAGGCGGCGAGGGGGAGCATCCGCTTGACGACATCGGGGCTGTAGCCGAACGCGTCGTATCCAAATTCCGAGAGCCGGGTGTGCTCGAGGATGCGCTCCCATCGTTCACCCGACACCTCGTCTCCGAGATGATCCCAGTTCTGCTTCGCGGTATTGAGAATGTCGCCCAGGATGGTCATGGCGTCCCCTGATGGCAAACGTGGCACGCTTCGGGACCTTTGACAAGGCTCACAGAGGACCTACACTGGTCCCATCATGGCCAAGCACGGGAAGAAGCGCTCATCGAGCGAAGGGGCGGAGAAGGTGGTGTGCCGCAATCGGCGCGCGACCCACGACTACGCCATCGATGATCGCTACGAGGCGGGCCTGGTATTGCAGGGGAGTGAGGTGAAGAGTCTCCGCGGCGGCAAGGCCAGCCTCTCCGGTGCGTTTGCGCGCTTCATCAGCGGGGAGGTCTGGCTGGAAAACTGCACGATCCCCGAGTACGAGTACGCAAATATCCTGAATCACGCCCCAACCCGCAGGAGAAAGCTTCTGCTGAACGCCAGCGAAGTGAACAAACTCTACATTCGTGTCGAGGAGAGGGGCTTCACGCTGGTGCCGATGGCCATTTATTTCAAGAACGGGCGTGCGAAGCTCGAACTGGGCGTTGGAAAGGGCAAGCGCGAGTACGACAAGCGCCATAGCCTCAAGGAGCGCGACAGCGACCGCGAAATGCAGCGGGCGATGCGTCGGGGCGATTAGAAGAAGAGCTGCATGAGCAGGTAGAACCCGAGGAGAGCGGGAGCCCAGATGACCATTCCCCCTGTGGTCCATGGCTTCGCGAGGATGCCATCGGGGCGGTGGTGACGGCTTACCTCCTCCACGCATGCATTCACCGCTCCCATCACGGTGCCTGTGATGGCGCGGCGCGCCGCGCCTCCAAAGTCCACGACCAGAATGCGCCAGAGCGACGGAAGCCACCGGCGGTAGACGACGTCCGTGTCGAGGTTGATGGCGTCCACTTCATCGGGATACGAGCGGGTCTTCAAGAGCACGATGAAGGCGAGCATCGCGAAGAGGAGGAGCTGGAACTGCGTGATGACGTGGGCGCCGGTGTACGGCTCGAAATTCACTTCATAGGGCAGAATGGCGTAGAGCGCATCGGGGTACACACCAATTGCGACGCAGAGAAAGGCCGAAATGCACATCGCAATGAGCATGTGGAGAGGCGCTTCCTTCACGCGCTTGCCGGAGTCATGCGCGAAGAACGCAAAGAAGGGGATCTTGATCCCGCTATGCTCCATCACGCCCGCTGAGGCGATGACAAGTCCCAGCCAGATCCAGAAATGGTGTCCATCGGCGGCCGCAGTCAGGATCATGGATTTGCTGACAAACCCGCTGAAGAGCGGGAAGGCGGAGATGGACATGGCGCCGATGATGCAGCAGACCGCGGTGATGGGCATGGAGCGAAAGAGTCCGCCCAGTTCAGTCGCCTTGCAGGTCCCCGTCCGATACAGGACAGCACCCATGCTCATGAAGAGGAGCGCCTTGTAGAGGATGTGGCAGAAGGCATGTGCCGCGGTCCCATTCAGGGACATCTCGGTGCCGATTCCAATTCCCACGACCATGAAGCCCAGCTGGTTGTTGAGGCTGTAGGCGAGGACCTTTCGGAGGTCGTTTTCGATGACGGCGAAGAAGATGGGGAAGAGCGTCATGACGACGCCGATGGTGATGAGCACCTCCGTTCCCGCAAATCCGCGCGCCAGCGCGTACACGGCGAGCTTGGTCGTGAATGCGCTGAGGAAGACTGTCCCCGTGGGCGTCGCCTGGGGATAGGAGTCCTGAAGCCAGTTGTGAAGGAAGGGGAACGCGCATTTGATCCCGAAGGAGAAGAAGATCAGGAGATTCCCGATGTTGTCGAGGCTTCCGAGAGACTCAAAGGTGATGGACCCTGTCTCCTGTACACGCACCAGAACACCGGCCAGAAGCAGGACACCCGACCCGACCTGGATGACGAGGTAACGGAGACCGACCTTGTAGGACTCGGGGGTGCGGCTCGCCCAGATGAGGAAGACGGAGCTGATCGCCGTGATTTCCCAGTAGACGAAGAGCGAAATCATGTCTCCGGAGAAGACGGCTCCGATGGCGGATCCCGCGTACAGCATCGCCGCCACGTGCTGGGTGGTGTCTCGGACATGGAGAGCGTAGAGCGCGGAGAGAAACGCCGCTCCATGGAAGATGTAGCCCCATACAAGGCTGAGTCCGTCGATACGCACTTCGAGGGCATATCCGAACATCTCGACGAGGCTGTAGGTGCCCTCCGGTAGACTCAGCAGATGCGCCAGACTGAGCGCGGGCAGGAGGAGCGCTCCAATGGCCGCGGATCGACCCCGGAGGAGGGCGAGCACGAGCCCACCCAACAGCATCACGATGCCTGGAGGGAGACTACTCATCACCGTAGCCCCCTTCGCTCTGGATGAGCTTTCGGAGCAGTTCGCCCATTTTGACGATGATCACAAAGGC
>CAVOCR010000033.1:0-9644 GCA_963694245.1 Myxococcota bacterium | reverse complement strand
CCGTCATGGAGTTTCCGGTCAAGATCACCTGGGCCGATGTCGAAGGCTCGGTCCGGCTGATTCTTCCACTCACCGCCATTCGTCCCCTCGAAGCGCGACTGTCCTCCACCATCGACGACCCTTCACGCGACGCATCGAATCCCTGGGAGCCTGCGCTCATGGCGCATGCCCGAAAGACAACTGTCGATGTGATCGTCGAGCTGGGTCGGGCACAGGTGACCTTGCAGAAACTCCTCGAATTGAAAGTAGGGGACGTAGTGCGGCTGGACAGGGACCCCGAAGGAGACCTGAATGTCGAGGTCTCCGGACGCATCAAATACAGGTCGCGACCCGTGATTCAACGCGGAAACCTGGCGGCAGAAATTTCCGAAGTGCTCAACACGAACACACCCCACAGCGATTCAACGTCGACTGACAACCCGACTGTTTGAAGGAGGCAGAGGCCATGAGTGAAAACGAAAACACACCCAGCCCGGACACGACACAAGCCAAAGGACCGGCATCCTCTCCAGCCGTGGACACGGGAATTCCCGAGTCCACGGGGAAAGAGAAGGCATCCATCCGACAGGTCGCGTCCAACGCGAACCTCGATTTTCTGTTGGACGTGCCTCTGCAGGTCTCCGTGGAGCTGGGACGGTGTCAAATCACCATCGCCGAGCTGCTCGAACTCGGAAAGGGAGCCGTCCTGGAACTCGACAAGCTCGCAGGGGAATCCCTCGACTTTCGCGTGAACGGAAGGCTCGTCGCCCGAGGTGAAGCAGTGGTGGTCAACGACAAGTTTGGTGTTCGGTTGACCGACATCATCAGTCCCTCTGAACGCGTCAGCACACTGAAATAACCATGATGACGACCTGGCTCATTCCCCTGTTGTGTGCTCTCGGAGGTGCCTCCGTTGGCGCTCTCGTCACCCGCTGGTTCCACCGGAACCCGGGAGACAGTTCGCTTCGGGATCCCTCTCTTCGTGTGGTGAGCGAGGTCGCACTCGACCGTCGACGATCCCTGGCGTTGGTCGAATCCTCTGAGCGTACCTGGCTCCTCGGGCTGATGGGACGCCACGTCACGATGCTCTCCGAGATGAAAGGCGGAGGAAACAGCGCGCCTCCTTCGGGCCGTCACGCCTTTGGGCGGAGGCTCACTGAGAACCTGGCGCAGAAGAATCAGGAGCAATGGGCTGAAACACTCGATGCCACAGCGAATCGCATCTTCGGGGAGCACACCGCTCACGAAGAGGGATTGGATCCCTTGATGGCGCTCGCCTCGGCAAGCCCTGCCATCGTTCGTCACCCCCCTCGATACTCCGAAACTCAATGAGGTCATGATGGAACCCGGACAAATCGCAACATTGATGGAACACGCTGTGATGACGGTGTTCTACATGTCGATGCCCATGCTGCTGGTTGGACTCGCAATCGGTGTCTTCGTCTCCATCTTGCAGGCGGTGACCCAGATCAACGAGGTCACCCTCGTCTTCATCCCCAAGATGCTTGGGGTCGGACTCGCCGGCTGGGTCGCAGGCCCCTGGATCTACAATCGCCTTCACATGTTCGTGATGGAAGTGATGGGAACTGTCACTCAAGTCGGAATGGGCGGGTAGCATGCTTCCGGAGCCCACCGCAGAGATGTTCGCACCCTTCATTGTGGGAGCTGCGCTCATCTTCACCCGCATCATTTCCGCGCTCCTGGTGGTACCGGGATTTGCGCAAGGGACACTTCCGACCCGGGTTCGCATCCTCATCGCGATGTTGATCACGGGAATGATCGACATGGGACTCGGATTTGCCCATGTGCCCCTCCCCGACACGCCGATCCTCCTCGGACTCATGGCGGCACGAGAGGTCCTCATTGGCGTCGGCATGGGCCTCGCGGTTCGCATGATGTTGGCAGCCATCGAAGCCGCGGGTGCCATCGCGGGGATCAGCATGGGACTTTCCCTCAACGTCTTCATGGATCCAACATCCGGTGAAGAGACCATGACCCTCGGTTCCATGATGAGCGTCTGTGCCGCACTGATGTTCATCGCCATGGATGGTCACCACATCGTCATCACGGGGTTGTTTCACCACCTCGAGGAGTTTCCTGTCGGTCAGACGTTGTGGTTCGGCCCCAGTCTCGAAGTCCTGATGGAGATCAGCGGAAGAATCTGCGTGGCAGCATTGATCCTCTCCTCTCCCGTCATCGTCGTGACGCTGCTGCTCAATGTCGCGCTGGCGCTCGTCAGTCGAGTCGTACCCTCCGTGAACCTCTTCGGTATTGGACTCGGTCTCCTGACTTTCACCGGAATGATCTCTCTCGCCTTCGAAGGAGAGGCCCTCCTCGTATTCGTCCAACGATCCATGGAAACCCTCCCGCTCGACATGTGGAACATGTCCGGGATGAAAGCTCCGGGGACCTGAGCCATGTCAGAAAGCACAACCGAGGAGAAAGAATTTGATCCCTCGCCGCGCAAGCTACGACAGGCGCGGGAGGATGGTCGCGTTGCCGTGAGCAAGGATGTGATGAGCGCCGCGCAGCTCATCACGGCTCTGCTGGTCTTCACCTTTCTTGGCGGAACGATGCTGGAGTGGCTCCTCGATGGGACCCGCGACGCCCTCATGCAATTGAAAGACGGGGCCAGTGAGGACATGCAGCTCTACGCCCGCTTCTCCGAATTGATGATGAACGTATTCCTTCCCTTCGTGGCCATCGGGTTCATCTACCTTCTCGTCGCGTTGCTCGGAGGCGTCCTCCAGACCGGGTTCAACTGGGCCCCCAAGGCGCTCGAACTCAAGCTGGAACGTCTGAATCCGGGAAAACGCTTCGGAGAGCTCTTTGGGCTCAAGAAGCTCTCGATGAACGCGTTGCTGTCGACCACCAAAATCATCGTCGCGGGTCTCATTGTCTGGCTGGTGCTCAAGGGCGACATGACACGGATGACCCTCCTTCCATTTGGTTCATTGGAGGGCGCTCTCCATCTCTTCGGTGAAGAAGTTCTCCAGATGTTTCTCTGGATTGCGCTGACTCTCACGGCACTCGCTGTCGTCGACTACACCTGGCAGCGCCATCAGATGATGGAGAGCCTGAAGATGACACGCGAAGAAATGAAGCGTGAGCGCATGGAGGAAGAAGGCACACCGGAGGTCAAGGGACGGAGACGCCAGATGCACCGGGACCTCAGCCTCAACCGAATCCTCGAGGAAATTCCCAACGCGGATGTGATCATAACGAATCCCACCCATTTTGCAGTCGCATTGCGTTACCGACCGGGACAGGATCGCGCCCCGATGGTCACAGCCAAGGGCGTCGACACCCTCGCCGCCCACATTCGCTCCATCGCCCGCAGAAACGGGGTCCCCATCATCGAAAATCGTCCTCTCGCACGTTCGCTCTGGCGAAAAGTGCGCATCGGGCGACCCGTTCCCTCGAATCTCTACCAGGCGGTCGCCGACGTCCTTGCACGCGTCTATCGCGCTCGCAACAGCGCCGCCCAACGCATGCGAAAGAACACACATCAGGCAGGAGCCAACCCATGATCGAGACACGTACCTACCGGGCCCCCTCTCTCCGCGGAGCCATGCGCCTCGCACACAAGGACATGGGGACCAGTGCCCTCGTGATCCATTCAGGGCCGGTTCACGTTCCGCACCAGCACCGAGCGGTCGCATTTGATGTCGTCGCCACGGGAAACCCCACGCTCCCGGCGAATGAAGCGACAACGGGGGTCGGCACACTCCCGCTGGATCCCCGAAATCCGCCGCGGGTTCGCAGCCTGTTTCAAACCCCCTCGCGAAAGTCGACACCGATCCCCATCAAGCTCGCAAGGAGGAGCCAGAAGGTGAGCCGGCTTCACCCTCTGTCGACACCCACGACACGACTCACGGATCGCCTGGAACATCTTCGGGATCGATTTGATTCCTTCGTTCGAACGGAACAGGAGGTCACGAGTCCACAAAATGCGCCCCATCTCCGGCTGGTTCAGGAAACGCGCACCCTCCAGACCAATCCCATCGCTCCCTGGAAACGCACACACTCCACTTCCGTGGCCATCGTCGGACCTCGAAACGCCGACAAATCCTTCGTCGCGCTCGAAATGGCGTGCGCTGGGGAGTCTGCGGGGCGCGATACCGTGCTCGTTCACATCGTCCTCGATCGGGATCCAGCTGTGGAGGCATTGCTGTCCCGCGCCCGACGCAAGAGCGTGGAGGCCCACGCCATTCGTTCCACTCACGACCTTCACTCACTCCAGCAGCTTCTGGGGGAGGTGGACCTGATGATCGTCGACGTTCCACCGCACAATCCATTTTCCGCAGAGGCCATCGAGTCCGTGGTCGAATGGGGACTGGCCGGGCTGGAACCCCTTCTGGTGGTTCCACCGCAAATGCCTCCCGCCGAACTCCTCCAGATCGTGGAGCACCACGCCAAACGCGGAGTCATGGGCGTCACCACCGCACGAAAGTCTCTCGCCACAGCGGATTCACCGCTCACAAGGGCGGCCCAGAACGCAGGAATTCCCGTATTTCTCATCCCCCCTGCAGAAACTACCCGGCAAAATGTGCCGAGCGCGACACGACTCGTCCTCAAGTAGCTGAAATAAAAGGATTATTTTTTTTCCATTTCCGGCACACCCCTTGCTTTAAAAAAGGGGGAGCATCCGCGGATGCCAAAGGAGCGAGACCATGAGGATTCATCTGTTCATCATCGCCATGAGCGCCTGCTTGCTGGGGTCGGGATGTGTTCAACACATCGCCAAGTACACCCCCAAGCAACGGCTCTACGCGAACCAGGTGAGCGCCAAGGAGACCTCCTACACGAACACTCGGGGCTCCATCTTCCATCCCGTATCCAAAGGGACCCATCTCTTCGCAGATCAGCGCGCCATGCGCATCGGTGACATCGTCACGATTCGAATCAAGGAAGAGGCCAATGCCAAGCGGGATGCCTCGACGGATCTCGGACGCAAGAGTTCGATGAACATGGAACTCGAATCGTTCTTTGGAGCGCTCAAGTTGATCAACATTCCTGGAATCAGCCAGGGAGACCTCCTCGCATCGCTCTTTGAGAGTGAATTCAAAGGGGAGGGGGAAACCTCACGAACCGAACACCTCGAAGCGACTGTTCCCGCGACCGTGAAGAAGACCTTTCCCAACGGAAACCTCTTCATCGAAGGGCATCGCGTCATCCTTGTGAACAACGAGGAACACCATTTCTACATCAGCGGCGTGATTCGCGCCGTGGACATCGAAGGCGACAACAGCGTCGCCTCCGCACTCGTCGCGGATGCCGAGATCGAATTTACCGGTCGCGGCGTCATCAGTGACAAACAAAGCCCGGGCTGGCTCAACCGCACGCTCGACTACGTCACGCCGTTTTAGGAGAAGAACATGACACACGTCATCCCAGCTCCCATGCACCGAACCCGGCGGCGTCACACGATCGTGATGGCCCTGATCTTCGGTATCCTGTGTGGACTCGTCAGCCAGGTCCAGGCTGCTCGTATCAAGGACATCGCCCATTTCGAAGGCGTTCGCGACAATCAGCTTCTGGGCTACGGCCTGGTCGTTGGATTGGACGGAACAGGAGACAACCAGCAGGCCGAGTTCACCCTCCAATCCACCGCCGCGATGCTGTCGCGAATGGGGATTCGAGTGGATCCAAAGCAACTCCTCCTGCGAAATGTCGCTGCCGTGATCGTGACCTCCACCCTTCCCGGGTTCGCCCAGGCGGGTTCCCGTATCGACACGCTCGTGAGTTCCATCGGAAACGCACGGAGCCTGGCCGGTGGAACCTTGCTCATGACCCCGTTGTCCGGCGTCACTGGAGAGACCTACGCCATGGCTCAAGGAGCCGTTCAGGTCGGTGGATTTGGTGCCTCTGGAGCCTCCGGGGGGATTCAGAAGAATCACCTCAACGTGGGACGCATTCCCGCCGGAGCCATCGTCGAGCGGGAAGTGGAGCATCGACTGGTGCTGAATGCCGCCGGAACGCTGAAACTTCAGATCAACACTCCCGACTTCTCGACCGCACGGAACATCACCGACGCCATCAATCGCGCGTCCGGAATGCTGGGAGGAAAGGGCAAAATCGCCCTGCTCGTGAACAGCGGAAACGTCGTGATGAAGGTTCCCGAGAAGATGCGAAAGGACACGGGGCGATTCATCAGCTACGTGGAATCCATCGAAATCTATCCGGATGCCATCGCCCGCGTGGTGATCAACAGTCGAACCGGGACCGTGGTCCTCGGGGAGAATGTACGCATCTCCACGGTCGGAGTGGCCCATGGCGGACTGACCGTGCGTGTGGAAGGCTCCACCCAGGTATCACAGCCCGGTGCACTCTCCGGCGGAAGCACAGTCGTCACACCCATCAGCCGGATCACGGCGACGGAAGAGTCCGGTTCCATCCAGATCGTGGAAGGCGGTGCCTCCCTCTCGGAACTCGTCCAGGCGCTCAACGCGCTCGGCGCAAAGCCCCGGGATCTGATCGACATTCTCCAGGCCATCCGGAAAGCCGGTGGGCTCCACGCACACGTGGAGGTGATGTAATGAAACTCGATGCCAGCCAGGGAGCCCTCGACAGCCTCCAGCTCGGACAGGTTCGTGAGCTTCAAGCCAAACGATCCCGTCTCGGAGTGGGCGAGAGTGTCGGAACCCAGTTTGAGCAGGTCCTCCTGCACAAGGTGGTCGAGGCGATGCGCTCCACCATCCCCGACTCTGGACTGCTCTCCTCGGGAAGCGGCGGACAGATGTACGACCACCTCATCGCCCAGGCGATGAGTCAGGCCATGGCCAAATCCGGCGGAATCGGAGTCGGCCAGAAACTCGACGGTCACATGGGTCTCGGAGGCTCTCCACTCGGCATTCAGCGCGAGCAGGGGGGGCTCCAGATGGACATGCGGATGAAAAACCAGCTGAGAACGTTCCTCGAAAGCCCCGTGCAGACCCCCGTGTCCACACAGGCGGCGGAGATGGAGACGCCTTCCGCTGTCCCCGGACGCGTGGATCTGGCCGAGACACTTCCCCCGGTGGAAGATCGCTGGTTGGATTCCCCACAAGCCGAGAAGATCCTTCGGGATCTTCTGGGAGGTGCACAATGAGTCTTCTCTTTACCTGGGGCCTCAAGTTCTCGGGGGGAACAACCATTGTCCCCCGTGACGAGTCTCTGGAGAGCCGAAACTCAAACTCCATGGATTCGCGCATTCGTGAATCACAATTGAATACAACCCTCGGGCGCACGGTGCCCGTGCATCTCATGATCGAGCAGGTCGATCCGAGAATCGCACGTCCCGTGCTCAATGCCCGCTCGGGCTCGTGCATCGCTGCACAGCCCGTGGTCATCGGAGAGGAGCGTTGACCATGATGAACCATCTTATGAAAGCACTGACGCGTCTGACCACCATTCTCAATGGACTGGTGGATGTCGCCCAACGTGAACAATCCCATCTGATCGCCTTCGAACCGGCACGATTGAACATCTGCAACGATGAACGTGCCGAGCTGCTCGCGCAGCAACGGGAGGCCGAAGACGAAATCCGGGAGCACATGGCGACATTGCGGGAAACGCTGGGAGTCGAGGAATCGGATACTCCGACCCTCCTGTCCCTCACCCCGTATCTGGAGGACAGTCTTCAAACCACGCTCATCGAGCGTGCGGACTGTCTGAAAGCGCTCTCCGGAACACTACAGGAACTCCATCGAATGAACGCAGTACAGGCCGAACGCGGCTTGAAAACGGTTCGGAGCTACCTCTCCCTCCTCGTCGATACGGCTCGTGGTGACACGACGCCCACATACGACGCGAAGGGGCGCAGCCGTCGCACGACCGACGACTGGGTGGAGGTCTCCGCGTAAGGGGGAAAAAACATGTCATCCATCAACGAAATTCTGGCGATTGGTAAAGGCGGCATGGGCGTAAGCAAAGCCCTGCTTGCCGTCGCCGGTAAAAACATGGCGAACGTCAACACGCCGGGCTACTCCAAGGAGTACCTGACGTTGTCGACCTCGCAGTTTGCCGGCCTAGGTGTCACCATCGAGGGTCCGCAAGGTCTCCGCAATCCGATCCTCTCCGACAGCCTGCGCAACGTACTGGGCAACAAGGGGTTCTTCGACGGCCAGATCATTCCACTCCTGTCCGTGGAGCCCAGCGTCAACGATCTCGATGGAAACGGAATCGGAAAGGCGCTCAGTGAATTCAAGGCGACGATGCAGGAGGCGATGGCGAACCCGGGAAGCGAAACGGAGCGCGCCGCGATTCTCACCTCGGCTGACTTTCTGACGCAATCCTTCAATTCCACGGCGAAACAACTGGCAGAGACGGCCGAGAAGACACTCGAACAAGCCGAAAAGCTCGCATTGACCATCTCATCCATCTCGAAGAATCTTGCGGAGTTGAACTCAAAAATCGCGGTTCTTGCACATGGAAAAGAGCCGCCGAATGCACTCCTGGATCAACGGGAGCAGCTCCTGCAAAAGCTCTCCGGACTGATCGCCATCGATACTCTTGACGTCGGGGACGGAACCGTCTCCGTGTTCATCGCGGGTGGACGACCTCTCGTGGATCACGACCTCGCCTCTGCTGTAAAGCTGAATCCCCCCAACCCAGCACCGGGTACGGCCGTCGACATCCAGATCATCAAGCCCAGTGGGCAGATCATGAACTCCATCGGCAAGATCGGGGGCGCGCTCGGGGGAATGCTCGGAGCGCACAACGATGTCATCGTCCCGGGTTTGACCGACCTCGATGAAATCGCGTTCGAACTCACACAGCAGTTCAACGCCCTCCATGCGGCGGGTGTCGGAAAAGACGGAAGCACGGGAACCAACTTCTTCGAACCCCTGGGCATCATCCAGGGGTCCGCGAGCCTCATCAAGCTCTCAGACCAGATCACAAACAACCCCGAGAAATTCGCGGCAGCCGCGGTCGGAGGGACCCTTCCCGGAGACAATACGAATCTGGAGCTGCTGCTCGGAGTCACCGACACCGATGGAGCGATCAGCACGGGAAAAAGCATCGAAGGCGGATGGTTCGACATTCAAATCAACTTTGGAGATGCCCTCGGCACCGCAAAAACCGGATCTCAGATTGAAAGCGCCACAGTGGACCAGCTCTTCAATCTGCTCGCCGGTGAAACCGCAGTGAGCATCGATGAGGAACTCATTCAAATGACCATGGCCAATCAAGCGTTCGACGCTGCTGGCGCTTTGATCCGAGCTGCGGAAGAGATGTCGAGCACGCTCATCAATCTGGTCGGTTAAACGACAAGACGAAGGAGAAAATCCATGCGAGTCACAGAAGCATTGATCAGCCAGTTCATCAAACAAGCCAACACTGCCGCGAAAGAGGCTGTGTTCGACGCGACCAAGAAAGTCATCTCGGGGAAGAAGCTGGAGAGTCCGTCCGAGGACCTCGTCAGCGCACAACGCATTCTGCACCTGGACGGCGTCCTCGAACAGCTGGAACACTTTGATCGGGCCCGCGCCATCGTGGAATCCGATTTCCAGGCGGCCGACAATGCGGCCTTTGCTGCCATCAACGCGATCACCGGAGCCCTGGAAACCGCTGTTCAAATGGCGAATGATACCGTCAATGCAGACGACCGGGCGGCAGAGGCGGAAGCGGTCCTCGCCATTCGAGAGCAGATACTTGACCTCGCCAACACCAAGCTCTCCGAT
>CAVOCR010000032.1:0-9864 GCA_963694245.1 Myxococcota bacterium | reverse complement strand
AGATGGCTTGACGGTCACGGCCCTTCTCTTTCTCTCCATGCTCCTGCTCCCCGAGGATTTCGTCTTGTCCCGAGTCGTCCATGTGGCGGGCTGGAGCGCGCTCGCCGTCTTTCTGACTGCGAGTGTGTTCATCTTCCTGCTCCATCGCTCGGGAGAAGGCTTCATCCAGGCAGTGGCGCGACTGGTGGGCCGCATCCACACCTCTGGGGCGACACGCGTAGAGCGCATCCTTCTCGGATTTCGTGCCGGTCTTGCGAGTCTTCCCGAGTGGCGTGCAAACCTTTCTTTCCTGGCCATCACCTGCTGCTACTGGAGTTTGAACGGACTTGGACTGCAGATCCTCTCACGAGGCTTCGGGCTTGAATTTCCTCCGAGCCTCTGCTTCATCATGATGGCCTGTGTCGTCGTGGGCATGATGATTCCCAACTCGCCGGGCAACGTGGGCACCTACTGGTATTTTCTGCT
This sequence comes from Myxococcota bacterium, assembly GCA_963694245.1. Lineage (GTDB taxonomy): Bacteria > Myxococcota_A > UBA9042 > JABWCM01 > JABWCM01 > CAVOCR01. The sequence goes on along the minus strand of CAVOCR010000032.1, from coordinate 9,399 downwards.
CCTCCCCCTGTCCGGCTCATCGGAGCTGATGAGTCTACCGGCAGTCACCGCGTTTGGACTGACGGCGTACAGCATGCAGCTGCTTCAACAATCCTCCTTCGGACTGGTATTCGTATTGCGAGGGAAGGTGCGTTGGAAGACGCTTCAGGAAGCCACGGCGGCGGACATCCCGGAGGAAGCCGGGACGCAGGGAACGACCGCCCCCTAGAGGCTGTCCTCTCCGGGTCGAAACACGCGCCCCAGTGCCAGGGCTTTGGTGCCCTCAATCCAGGCCAGAGAGGACTTCTCCGAGAAGACACGCTCCGAGAGACGAGCATCGACCCGCCTCGCTGCCGGAAGCAATGCCCGGCCCAGATTTCGAATACCAGGCAACATGCCCCCGAAATGTCCGGCGACTGCAGCCGTTGCGACGCCATGTCGGTCCACACGATCCACAACCAGAACCCCTTCGGTGCCGGCGTGAAATCCTTCCATGTCCATCGACCAGCCGTCTGGCTCTCCCCCCGGAGGAATCAAGGTGGCCCGTGCGAGCAGTCGACCCCCGATCCGGAGTTCACGCCCCGCCTTCCGACCGCAATTGACGGGGTCTTCATACCGATTGAATTCATCCAGCAGGACCGTCAGATCAAACGTGTTCGCCTCAAAGGAGATCGCGCCATAGGGTTTGGCGTGCCACGTGATTGAACGAACATCCGCACGCCCCTGGACCGCCGTCTGGAGACGCTGGGCCACTGCGGGAATCGGCTCCACGACAGTGACATGCGAGGCCTCCTGGAGCAGCCAGAGGAGAACATCCTCCGCCACTCCCACCGCAAGGACACGGCCTCCCCGACGCCAATCCATCGACTTCAGTTCCGAAATCACAGGAAGGTCCATCGCATGGCGGAATCCGGGATGCTGAAGCCAGGCCGGAACCCTTCGATCCGGATCCCAGTCGAGACCGACCATTTCGCGCTTCAATCGAACCATGTGTTCTTCATGCTCCCATCGGGATCCCCATCGTGAGGACGTCCCCTTCTAACACGAGTGCCCCAGGGATTGGAGAAGATCTGATGCATCGACAGGGAAGGGTGGAGGGCTGTCGGAAGATGCCGTATCCTCCGAGGCTCCAACCCCGAGGACATGATGCCGCGCATTGCCCACATCTCCGATCTCCACATCCCCTGCGAAGGCGACTGGCCCTGGTCCAAAATGCTCTTCAACAAGCGATCTACCGGCGCAGTCAACCTCCTCACCTTTCGAAGCGATGCCCATCCCTTCGGGATATGCGAAGAGTTGTTCGCGGATCTCAACGAGCAGGATGTGGACCATGTCATTCTCACGGGCGACCTGACCAACCTCAGTCTCGAGGAGGAGTTCGAACGAGCCCATGACGTCCTCTCCACTCTCGGAGACGGCCGGATCCTCAGCCTCGTTCCTGGGAATCACGACAAATATGTGCGGGACTCCGTACGGGACGGACGATTCGAGGCATGGTTTGGGAAATGGCTTCATGGAGGCAGCTCCCCTCCCGACCCGTATCCCTACACGAAGCACGTCGCGGAAGGGGTTCATCTCATGGGCTTGTGCAGCGCGATCCCCACCCCTCCATTCATGTCCTGGGGTCGAATTGGCGAACCTCAGATGAAGCGAATGCAGAGCGCTGCTGACAAGATGGGAGCCGGGGGCGACTTCCGAATCGCTGCGCTCCACCACAACCTGCATCGACGAGGTTCCTCCCGCAAGGACTGGTCGACCATGCTGAAAGACCGTGATGTTTTCATCGACGCCCTCTTCGAAGCCCGGATCGATCTCGTCTTGCATGGGCACACGCACGTCGCGAACCGCATGGAAATTGTTCGAGGGGAGCAGAAGCTCTCAATCGTCGGCTGTGGATCCTCCACCTGGCAGAGTGATGCACACCCCGCGAGGTACAATGTCTACAGCATTTCCGGAGGCGCTCTGGATGCGATCCACTGCCGTATCCGGCGGAGCGCGGATCAAGGCTTCGAAGCGGACGCTTCTCCCCTGACCATTGACAATTGAGTGAGGCCACGCCGGGACTGGAACGTGTCCAGTCAACCAGCGAAAAGCGACGTGCCGACTCTAGGGGGTGGTGGTGGGGGGACGCTTTCGCGCACGAAGCGCCTTGCGACGACGGCGAGCGGCTTCACGCATCTTGCGCTTGCGCTGCTCGCTGGGCTTCTCGTGGAAGCGACGACGCTTCAACTCCTTGAAGACCCCTTCCGCAGCCATTTTGCGCTTGAGTTGGCTCATCGCACGACCGAGGTTGTCCCCTTCGACGCGGACTTCCAATGGCGCGTAATCCTCTGAAGGCCGACGAGTCCGCGGCCCACGTGTCTCAAAGTTACCCATCTCAATCTCCTTTCACCGCATCCTCAGGGCGCGGCTCAACGACCGGCGCTTTGTAGCGCGGTGGATGATTCAAGTCAAGCCAGTTCACCCCCTGTCGGAGAAATTGACCGACCCCTCTGGCTGAACCATCATCAGCGGGGACTCCTGAATTGAATCGTGCCCCGGGAAATGGCCCTCTCGGAACCCCGGCTCTGCGCCACTGGAATACGCGTGCACTCGTCGTTGGACAGCTACATGCAGCGCTCGTCGGACCCGCTCACGGCATGCGTCCTGGTGCTTCCGCTCCTCATGCTCTACAACGCGGGGCTCGTGCTGACCGAGTGGGGGGCGCTCAATGGAGCCGACTTCATCACCCGCAGCATCGTGGAGCAGCTGGGGCCGTCGGGTTTCCTGATGTTTCAGGCTGTCGTCGGCATCGCCTTCCTGATGGCCCTCTTCCACCTCCGACGGATGCGCCAGATTCGATTGGGGGACTACATCCCGTTGCTGGGAGAGTCCATTTTCTACGCCGTCACGATGGGCACGGTCATTCTCCACGTCATGAACCGTTCCGACATTCTCGCGGTGGGGGCACAGGCGGCCCCGGACTGGCTCCGAATGCTCACGATTTCAGCAGGCGCCGGGGTTCATGAGGAACTCGTGTTCCGGCTCTTGTTGATCCCTGCCCTTCTGTTCTTTCTCAGGCGCACGGCGGGCATGAGCATGGGGGCAGCGGCTGTCGTCGCGGTCACGCTCTCGTCTTTGGGCTTCGCTCTCGCGCACTACGTGGGACCGGAGGTGTTTTCCCCGTTCACCTTTGCGTATCGCACGATGGCAGGGCTCTGGTTCGCGACCCTCTTCCTCTTCCGTGGTTTCGCAGTGGCCGTATACACTCATTGCATGTATGACGTATATGTTCTGGGATTCCACAGCGGATGAATCGTGTCCGCCGCCCCTTCATTGACCCAACGCGCCTTGGAGAGTCATGACGTCCACACCCCGCACCCGCACCGTGCTCGACACCCTCGTGGGAAAAAAAGTCTGGATCATCCAGTACGATGACGTGGACGACGCCGTGCTTGCTCATTGCGTGGGCGTCGATGAGCAGTTCATCGCCCTTCGCCGGGAAAGCGAAGGCGAGGCCTCCCTCTTCATCAACCTGACAAACGTGCGTGAAGTCGAGGTCTTCCGGTCCGATGGCGAAGCGGAGGTCCGCTACCTCCGGGCCGTGAAATCTGATGAGACCGCCGAGTAGCCGGAGAGATCGCGTGCGCATCGTTCAAAAATATGGAGGGACCTCGGTCGGCTCTGTGGAGCGGATACGGAACTGCGCCGAGCGCATCGCAAAAGCACGCTCCGAGGGACACGATGTGATCGTCGTCGTCTCCGCCATGAGCGGAGAGACGGATCGCCTCATGGAACTCGCGAACGCGATCACGCCCCTCCCCAACCAGCGCGAACTCGACGTGCTCCTCTCCACTGGGGAGCAGGTCAGCATCGCGCTTCTCGCGATGACCCTCGAGACCATGGGGGTTCCCGCCAAATCATTTCTCGGTCATCAGGTCCGCATCCTCACCGACAACGCGCATGGACGCGCTCGAATCCAATCCATTCAGGCTCCCCGCATGTTGCAGGCACTCGAGGAGGGAGAGGTGGTCGTGCTTGCGGGGTTCCAGGGCACGGACGCCCAGGGCAGCATCACCACCCTGGGCCGGGGTGGTTCCGACACCAGCGCTGTGGCCGTGGCCGCCGCGGTAGGCGCCGATTCCTGTGAGATCTACACGGATGTGGACGGCATCTACACCGCCGACCCCCGGATTTGCCCCGCCGCTCGCCGCATTGAACGCATCTCCTACCCAGAGATGCTGGAACTCGCCTCCTCCGGTGCCAAGGTGCTCCAGGCCCGCTCTGTCGAGTTCGCCATGCGCTACAATGTCCCCCTTCATGTCCGTTCCTCCTTCTCAGAGGGGACCGGTTCCTGGGTTGAAAAAGAGGTTCATGCCATGGAAGCTGCCGTTGTCAGTGGAATCGCGCACACGACTGGGGACGCGAAGATCGCGCTCCGCAGTGTCCCCGACACCCCCGGAATCGCTGCACGGGTTTTTGGACTCCTCAGCGACGCCGAGATCCTGATCGACATGATCATTCAAAACATCTCCGAGCAGGGACACACCGACTTGAGCTTCACTGTGAGCAAGGCGGACGTCCCACGAGTCCTTCAGATTCTCGAGAGCGAACTCTCCAACATCGGAGCGAGAGAGATTCTCTCAGACACCGAGGTCGCACGAGTCTCCATCGTCGGGGTGGGCATGCGAACACAGCCCGGTGTCGCATCCCGCATGTTCTCCACCCTGGCAACCGCTGGGATCAACATCGACATGATCAGCACCAGCGACATCAAAATCTCGTGCGTGATCGATTCCAATCAAATCGAAAGTGCCATTCAGGCGCTCCATGCAGCCTTCGGACTGGATGGAGACCCCGCTCCCTCGCAATAACACGCACGGGGTTCACCCGCCGGTCCGAGACCTCTTCCGTTCTCTGTGTTCGGAGTCGTCTTGCGTACTTTCCATGCCCATGTGGGGACCCTTCTCTGGCTGCTGGTTGCCATCGCACTCCGGATCCAGGCGATGCGGACCGACCTGCCGACCCCGCAGCAGACGAGCCCTTCCCGGTGCCATGCCATCCACCGCACCCAGATCTGCTGCGCGGAAACACCGCGCTCACCCGGCACACTCGACGCGGCACAGGCATGGATCCTCGGCGGGCGCATGAATCTGAACACCGCGACCTCACAGCAGCTTGCCCTGCTCCCTGGCATCGGTCCCCGACGGGCCCACGCCATCCTCGAATCCCGGGAGCGCCAGGGGGCCTTCCGAGCCGTCACGGACCTTGAAAGGGTCCCAGGTCTCGGCCCGGGCCTCCGGCGTCGTCTGGAGCCTTTCTGCGAAGTGGGAACATCCGTAGGTTCAGCGGGCCTCGGACAAATGCGACTCAGCCCGAGCCAGGTTGGCCTCGAGCCGAACAATGTCGGGCCACATCTGCAAGGCGTTCAGCGCGAGTTCGGAGCGCCAGGTCCCATCCACCAGGCGATACCCAAAGGTTTCTCCGCTCCGGGTCCGCAATGTCGCGGACGAGTCTGTGAGGCGTACAGACTCAGGCGATAGACCTGCGTGGACGCCGTCCTCGAGGATCACGCCCTGAAAGTCCACGAGCGCGATGAAGAACTCCCGCGCCGAACGAACTCCCTCGAGATGACGCAACGCCAGTCCTTCTCGCAACGTCGCCCGATCCGCATCCTCGCCCGAGGCGAGCCCGTCCCGGGCAGCGACCCACCTCTGAAACACCTGTTCGAATCGAACTGTGAGTTCCGGCACCGAGAGGTCATACAGCGCCCCGGCGTCCCGCGCTTGCACGGCGCTGATGACACGGCCATGCACCGCTTCGACCCCCGCATCCCGTGGCTCCGAGGCGCAGCCTGACACCGTTGCCATTGGAAGGGCGAGCAGGGCTGAACAGGCCAGGAGAGTGATGAGTCTTCGGCATTGCATGCCTTCACCGGTATCATGGGACACAAATCGACCGCAAGACCGTGTTGACGGACCTCCTCCCTGGTCGCTACGCTCAAGCACGATTGAAGGGAACGGGAGCCCTGCTCCTCGGACGACTTGTGGGGAGAACACAATGGGCACGCACGCGCTACGAACAGCCATCGCCATGCTCCTCTGTACCGGGATCCTGTCGGCAACGGGATGCTCGGATGACGCTCCCCCATCCGCATTGGGCCCAGAAGCCAGCTTCAAGGCGTTCTTCAATGCGGCATGGCTCCATGCCCAGGATCAGTTCCCGTCCGACCAGAAAAAAGCCTATGAAATGCTTGATCTCGCATCCCGGGAAGCACTGAAAAGCCGCGCCTCGGCGCTGTCTCTGAAGTCGCCCGAGGCCCCGCCCATTGCACCGCATGAGCTGCTCGTGGTCGCGTCACTCCCCCTGGGAATGCCCATTCAACGGATGGAAATCGTGGACCAGAACGAGTCGACCGCCACGTTGAAAATCCTGTTCTCTGATGGAGAGGCGAACGCTCTAATGGTCCGGGAGGGGGGGCGATGGAGAGTCTCGCTGGCCCGCTCTCCGGAAAGTGGGCAGTAGGCCATGAGCGACCCCGTCCACCCCCCAACGCCCCCGCCACAGCACCGGCCTGCCACAATGGCTCAGGTTCCTTTCGAGCAGACACGATGGCGAGTTCGGGTGAGAGGGAAGGATTTCGGTCCCTGGTCCCCCGAACAGATCAAAAGTCGGATCCGGGCCCATGAACTGACGGGAGACACCCAGGTCTTCGAGCAATGGAATGACCGGGAATGCCGACTGGGCGACATCTCCCAGTTTGCACAGCTCCTCGAATCCGTCCGCCGAGATGATGTCGACCGGCAACACTCGGACGACACTCGGGCCACAGAAGAAATCGTGATCTCGGATTCCAGAAAGCGGCGCTGGTGGACCGCGCTGATGGCCACCCTCGGACTGGCTGTGCTCCTCGTCGGTGGAGACCATCTCATTCAAGCCGTCCGATTCCCTCCCGCGAACATCGTCCACGGGCTCTATGCCGACCTCGGACTCAGCGACCTCGCTCTCGCCCGCGAGCAGGTGCGTCCGAACCCTGTGTCGGACTCCCCCACGCCTTCGCCTCGAAAAGTGCGGCGAAAAAAGCGGGTGCGGGAGGAAGTTCCGACCGGTTCCCCTTCCAGAACGCGTAACAATCTGGTACCAACCGGAAACAGGGGAGTGCTCGTTTCGGGGGGTGCCGCGCCCACGTTGTCATTCGATGAGACAGACGACAAAGGGGTGAAAGTTTCACTCAACCGAGGGAAACTCGACGATGAACTCACCCGGGTCAAGACACGCCTCAAGCGGTGCCTGGAGGAAGAGGGCCTGGCCCGACCGGGGTTTCGAGGAGCCACGGTGACCTTCTGGATTCAACCCGATGGGCGCCCGAACCCAGTCCGACTGGGCGGCACCCCGAAGGTCTCTCGAGAACTGGTCCGGTGTATAAAGAGGGCCACGGGGGGATTCCAGGTCCCCGCATTCGATGATGTTGCGCAGCGAGTTGATTTACGAATTGATGTGATGTTTTAGCGGTAGCTGTTGAGGAGGATGGGGATGGGGATGAATGATGCAGAGCGGGGCCAGGCGGAGGATCCAGCCTCCAACGAACTCAAGGAATTGCTCGATGTGATCGCGAGAGCCATCGTGGATGAACCCGGTGACGTGGACATCCTTGTGGTTCACAGTGGAAGCACGGTGGTCCTCGAACTGACCGTGGCACGCAGCGACGTCGGCAAGGTGATTGGACGTGGCGGAGCAATGGCAGGCGCTCTCCGAACGATCCTGTGCAACACAGCGACGAAGTACAACAAGCGAGCCATCCTCGAAATCATCGAGTAGGTCGGACGCAGACATGACAATCGATTCGCAACACATGGATTCCAACGGGCATGGGACGGGTGCTCCCGCGCCGCGCCGAATCGGTGCGGGGATTCGCGTGGCCGTGCATGGCGCAAGCCCTGCGATTGCCCGGTCTCTCGCGCATCGTTTCGTGACCGCTGGCTCACAGGTCACCTTGATTGACACCGAGCTTCGGAAGGCCGAAAAGGCCTTTCACGAAGTCGCCTCACGTCTCCAGCAAGGTGCCGACGGCCCCGGCCAGGAAGATCTGAGCCAACGAATTCAGATCGGGGCGGACCTGGAGAAACTGCGGCAACAATCCGTCATCTTTCACGTCCCTTCGCGTCAGGATTCCATCGACGCGATCCGCCGGGACATTCAACTCATGGAATCCATGCTCTCCGCGGAGACCCCCGTCCTCATCCTCGTGCACAACAGCGAGATCGCGGCCGGGCTCACACCCCATGTGGAGGCCAACGCCCGCCTCATGGGACTGCATGTCCCGCTCCCGCGATTTCCCGTTCCCTTTGCGCAATTGATTCACGGACAGGCGCCCTCCCATGCGGCGCTTGCAGCCGCCCGGACGGCTCTGAGTGCGATCGCACTCACGCCGGTCGAAACCTCCCACGCGCTCGGCGGACTGCTCCTCGATCGTCACTTCATTCCAGTCCTCCAGGAGGCGTGTCAAATGCTGCGTTCCTCCGAGGCATCCATCGAAAGCCTGGATCGGGGGTTCCCGACTCCATGGCTGATGCACCTGGGACCGTTTCAGGCCGCCGATCTCCTCGGTATCGATCAGGTGGTTGCGACCTGTCAGGCGCTGGTCTCCCTGACGGGAAACAAACGCTTCGCGCCAGATCCTCTCCTGAAATCCCTGGAAGAGCGGGGACACCTGGGATGGAAGAGCGGACGTGGGTTCTACGACTACGCCATCGAAGACTAGCGATAGCGCCATCGAAGTTCGTAGAGCGTCAATCCGGATACGGGACGGAGTTCCACACATCGCGAAAGACGACGTCCTTCCAACGTGATGAAGAGTTCCAGCGTCGGTCGCCCCGAACCAAACACCGCCTTTTCGAGGACGTTTCCCGTCCCATCCCGGAGAAACAGCTGGCCGTGGGCCTCTGAATCCTCCAGTTCCAGCACGAGGGCCCCACGCCCGGCTCGTTTGCCCTCCAGGCAAATCCACTCCGCCATCGAGGTGCCTCCATCCAACACCCCGTGATGAACGACTTCCGCACGCAGCAACACCGCAGACGGCGCGACAGAATGATCTCTGGCAGACGGAACAGGCACGCAGCCCGCGAGGAGAAGACATCCGAGGATCGGAAAAGGAATGCAGCGCATCACGGCTGGATGACCTCTGAGAGCCGGGGCAGAACATGATCGAACCGCCAGGCCCCGCCCCGGTGTCCACCGGGGTACTCGGCATGTTCATGCACAATGCCAAGGGACTTCATCCGTGAGCTCAGGAGACGTGCCCCGTGATGAAGGTGATACTCATCCGCATCTCCGCATTCCAGATGGAGCCACTGCAATGCCTGGAGTGCCTCGACATGGTTCTCCACCATGCGGACCGGATCGTGCGCGAGCCATCGCTGCCAGACATCCCCCCGGATCTCA
>CAVOCR010000031.1:0-10043 GCA_963694245.1 Myxococcota bacterium | reverse complement strand
AGTGGCTTCCTGGTCGCCGCTCGGGGAAGCCTCGTGGTCTCCATCGACCCGACGCTCGATGACTCCCTGCTGGCCGAGGGAATGGCCCGCGAGGTCATCAACCGTGTGCAGAAGATGCGGAAGGAACTCGATCTTCCCGTCGAGGCCCGGATCACGATGACCGTCACCCCCGAGGCGGAGGCTCTTCGGGAGGCCATCACCACACACCAGTCGTTGATCGAGGCGGAGACGCTCTCTTCAGTGGTCGGTGCGTTGGAGGGGGACGCCGAGATGGATCTCGCGCACGATATCGACGGGGTCGCACTTCAAGTGTCACTTCGTCGGAACGCCTAGGTTCACTCTTCCGAGGGGGACTCCAGGGTGCGTTCGATCACCTGGGAGTGCTCGCTTCCGTATCTCACCAGGTCCTGCGCTTCTGGAAAGTACTTCCAGATGGGACCTGGAATCTCCACGCGAATCTCACGCCCCAGAATCCGGCTCCAGTCCTCTGTGCGCAGGAGATGTCGTCCGCGCTCGGTCTCGAGACGGAGCGTCTTTCCTGACAGGTCAATGGCCTCGGGATCGAAGCGATGGGGCTTGAGGGTCTCGAGACGCCCTTCCGTGAGGGTCTCCTCATGAATTCGGACGGGGGTGGTGTTGCGTGTCTCGGAGTCTACCGGGTCGTCCGCGTTCATCGTGTGACGGGCGATGTTGCGGAGGAAGAATTGCGGCATGCAATGACCCATGTGCTTCACCGCATCGCGCATCCCCGGCAGCTCCTCCTCCTCGGTCCTCGGACGATGTGCGGGCGCCGCGTATTGCAGGACATGGCGTTCGGACTGAACCATGCCTTCCGGGTCGACCCGGACCTCGATATGGGCGTCCATGCGTTTGCAGATGGCTTCGCGGACTCCTTCGCTGCGTCGTATTCGCCGGGCTTCGAGGCGTTCGACAAGCGGGTGCAGGAGAGGGAAGGGCGCCAGCAGCTCCTTCCCGGCGGTTTCGTCCTCGCTCACTCGTCCTCCAGGGAGATCTCGACCGTGTCGGAGACCGTGTCCTCGTAATACGCGGAGGTCTTCTTGCGTTCCTTGACCTGTCCGAGTGCGGCTTCCAGATCCTTCGTCAAATCGAGGCATTCGGGACCGGACACCCCGGACACCTGGACAGAGATGTTGCCGTGCTCATCGATGACGATGTCGAGTTCATGGCTCTTCATTTCCATCCTCGCACCTTGATGTGGATTTCTCCGGTCTCGGATTCCTCTTCTTCTGTGACCGTGTATCCCCGATCCGCGAGTTCACCCTTCACCTTGTGGTAGGCGTACCGTTTCGTGACCTGTTGGATGAAGTCCGCTTCACTGACTCCACGCGTCGTCTCGACGCCCCACCAGTCTGCGATGAACTGGACCCCCTTCTCTGTCACCCGGACGCCGATGTCGTAGGTGCGGGAGGCCCGGATGCACATCTCCTCCTGGGTGATGTCTCCTTCGTAGCCTCGGACCACGACCTTCTGGCCTTCTTCCGCGCGTGTGAAATCGTACCCCATGTCCTCGAGGGCTTTCTCGAGCGCCACGAGGTCATGGATTTTGGTCTCCACGGTTGTGAAATGACTCATGTTCCGCCCTCCACTACATCTCGATTCGCGATTCGGGCACCGCGGTGAGTTCATCCTCATCCACGGAGGCCGTGCGAGCTCGTGTGCGCGCCCAGTGGCGCATGGCGTCCAGCTTCTCTTTCATGGTCTGTGAGAGGGGAACGATCTCCTGGAGCGCGTGACGTACTCGCGCCGTTGTGATGTCCTCGCCGGCCTCAAATGCGTCGTAGAGTGCGCTGATGATCGCCTGTTCGATCTCGGAACCACTGTAGCCCTGGCTGGCCTGTGTCAGTCCCGGGAGGTCGAAATCCTCGGGGTTCCGTTTGTTCTTGTCGAGGTGAATGCGGAAGATCTCGGAGCGCTCGGTGGCTTTGGGAAGGTCGACGAAGAAGATTTCATCGAATCGTCCTTTTCGGAGCAGTTCCGGGGGGAGGAGCGAGACGTCGTTCGCCGTCGCGATCACGAAGACCGCGCTCTCCTTTTCCTGCAGCCATGTGATGAAGCTCGCGAACACGCGCGCGGTCGTTCCGGCGTCGGATTGTCCGCTGGACGCCATGCCTGCAAATCCCTTCTCCAGTTCATCCAGCCACAGGATGGCCGGGGCGACTGCTTCGGCGGTGCGGATGCATTGACGGATGTTCTCCTCCGAGGATCCGACAAGGGAGGAGAAGACCTTTCCGACGTCCAGGCGGAGCAGTGGCATCTGCCATAGCGCGCTCACGGCCTTGGCCGTGAGGGACTTTCCGCACCCCGGGACTCCGATCAACAGGATCCCCTTGGGCAGCGGGAGTCCGAAATCGCGCGCGCTCTGGCTGAACGCCAGTTGCCGCTTTTTGAGCCAGGTCTTGAGCTGGTTGAGTCCGCCGACATCGCCGAAGGCTGACCGGCTCTCGTAGTATTCCAGGAGGCCGCTTTTCCGGATGATCTGCTTCTTCTCTCCAAGTATTTCCTCGATGTCGAGGTCCTTGACTGCCACGAGTGAGCGGGCAAACACATGACGGGCTTCGTCTCGGGTGAGCCCGAGGGCTGCCTCCACGACACGTTCCTTGAGCTCCGGGTCCTTGTGGACCTTCAGGCTCTCCCTTCGGGAACCGACCTGCTCGACGACCTCGTCCACGATGGCACGGAGGTCGTCTCGACTCGGGAGATCGAAGTCCACCACTGCCACCTGTTTTTCCAGCTCGGTCGGGAGCTTGAGGAGGGGCGAGAGCATCACGATGTGGCGGCGATGGGGGTGATAGAGCGAGTGGGAGAGATCCCGGAGCTTCCGGACCACCGAGGGGTCCTTCAGATAGGGGTGAAAATCCCGCAATACGAAGACAGCGTTGCCCTCGAAGTTGTCGGCATACTCGAGTGCGGCGATGGGGTCCCGCACGTCGCTGTGGGGGGTTCCGTCCAGGCGTACGAAGCCTTCCGTGATGGACCATCGGATTCCCTGGCGGGCCTGGCGGCTCCCCTCGTCCCGTTCTCCAATGGCGCGCAGCGTCTCCTCGACGCGGTCTTCTTCAGACGACACCACATAGATCAGCGGATAGCCCGCTCGGATGAGGTGGTCGAGTTGAACGTGACTGGGTGAAGGTTCCGTCATGGAAATCTACTCCTCCAATTGAGTGCGGATCCGGGCGATTCCCTTCTTGAGGTCCCGCGCCTCGGAATCGACCGTGGAGAGGGTGGACACCAGGGGTTTGAGGGCTTCCACGATGGATTCGCTTCCCTCCCCGAGCGCGTCCACGGCGGATTCGGTGTCCTTTGCATAGGTGCTCAGCATCGAGAGGTTTCCCTTCAATGAGAGGAAGGCTTCTTCCACGGTCTCACACTCTGCGGCGGCGGACTTTCGGGAGGCCGCGTGGGAACCCGCGTTTTCGGTCGCAGATTGACTCATCGTCCGCGCCTCTTCGAGTTTTTGCTGTTGCTTCTCCAGCTTCGCTTCCGCTGTAGAGAGGGCCTTCTCGGCATTCTTGAGTTTTTCCGGGGAGACGTCGCTCATCTTGGATTCGAGATCCTGGAGCTGCTCTGAGAGACCTTCTTTCTCGCCTTCCAGGGAGGAGATCTGACGCTTCATATCCCGGCCTTCCTTCTCCGCCTCCCGAAAGTTCTGGTTCTTCTCCGTCAGTTGTTCTTCCGCGGTCTCCAGCTTGTCGCGGAGATCCTGCAATTGGCCTTCTGCATCTCCTGAGAGACGCTGCGCGCTTTGGAGATCGTCCTTCATCTTGTCCAGTTCGCGGGACTTCCGGTAGAAGTCCTCCATGACGCCCCGGCGCTCCTCTTCGATGTCCTGGACACCTGCTCCCATGCGCAATTGGACGACTTCACGCTCTTTGGCCTCGGTGTCTGATCGGAGCTCCGCGATGACGTTCTCCTTGTCCTTGATCACGTCCCGAAGTTGATTGATCCGACGCTCCATGCGTTGGACTTCGTCTTCGTCCCGATTGTATTCGCTTTGAAGCTGTGTGTTTTCCTTCTGGCTCTCGTTGACGTCGTACTCGAGCTCCGCGACCTGATCCTGGAGCTGGTTGATCTGGCGATCCCGCTCTGTCACTCGGATTTTGAAGTCCCGGATCTGCTTGTCGGTGTCTGCTGAACCCGACTGGATCCGCTCGACTTCATCCGAGAGCGCGCTGGCCTTGTCTTCGAGCTCCTCGGCGATCTCCGACTTCTCCACGAGCTCTTCTTTCAGGCGCACAATCTCGGCCTTGATGCCGTCCTGATCCCCCAGCACCTGGCGGTATTTCTCGGTGACGGAGTCCAGTTGGACCTCCATCTTCATGTTCTTGTTCTCGGCCTCCTTGCTGCTTCCGGAAGCGTCCTCGAGCTTCGTTCGCATCTCGTCGCGTTCGCCGCGGATGCGGTCCCGATCGGATTCCAGTTCGAGGATTCGTTTTTCGAACGCGGACGCGGTGTCTCCGAGCTCCTCTTTCGCGGCCTCGGCCTTCTTCAACGCGGATTGGGCGCGGGCGAGGTCCGTGCTCAACTGGTCGGAGGTCCCGGTGGTCTCGCGCGCGGGAGGGGGTGTGGGTTTCTTCGGAGTCGCGGCGGGGGCTGCGAGGGCTTCGAAATGAACGGAGACATCTCCACAGATGATGTGGTCGCCATCATGGAGCCCGATGTCCGCGGTCACTGCGTCCCCATTGAGGCGTGTTCCGTTGGCGCTTCCGAGGTCCTTCAGAATGAATCGCCCTCCGCTCCAGCTGATCGTGCAGTGCTTGCGCGAGACGGAGGGGTAGTTGAGTTGAATGGTGACCTTGCCCACGCGCCCGATGGTCACGGGTTTCATCTCCGGCGTGAGCAGCAGAGTCTCATCGGTTCCTTCTCGAGTGGGATAGCGTAGCTGTGGCACGGGACCTCGTGTGTACTCCGCAGCGCCTGGGCTGGGTGGTGGCGTTTGGAGGGCGAGCGTACCACCTTTCTCCCTCTGGGATCCAGTGATCCGAGGCGCCCCCGCCGCCCGGGCGATCATGGAGCAGTGCAATGAATCACGAGTTGTTTTTGAGAAATTGCTCATGTCGGGGTGAGGAGCGACCGATGGAGTGTGTGAAGGCGGACGGGGGAGACCCCCACAACAGGCGGATGACATCATGAAGACTTTGCACATGACCTCCATTGGAATCTTCGCAGCGACGGCGCTCTTGATGGGCGGCTGCGGAAATCTCGACTACGCGTTTGACTTCACCCACGCCAGTCCCGACTACGAGATCGTGGAAGGCGAGCACGCCAAGGCGGACGGCGCCGTGTCGTCGGTGGATGAGGTGGACGTGAGCACGCTCGACTTTGCGGGAGGGTGGACCACATTCACTTTCGATGCGGACATCACGGAACTCCCGGAGACGCTCAAGGGACTGGAAGTTCGAAACGTGCGCGTCATCGCAGAGAACGCAATCACGGGAGAGCCCATGGCCCCGGAGTTCATGCAGCGACTGGAGCTGTACACCTTGAGCCAGGACACGGGCATGCCCAGCTTCATGTTGGCCATGTTGGATTCTGACAGTCGGATCGACAGTGACGGCGCGGAATTGACCGTGACCCAGGCTGTCAATCTCCTCGAATACCTCGAGAAGGGGATTACCTTCTACGCCTTCCTGCAGGGCCAGATGCCGAGCGAACCCATCGTCTTTCGGACCGAGATCGACTTTCGCGCCTACACCCGAGGCTACTAGGCAAATCGCCTGTGGCCAGACCGCCATCGCCTTCATTTTCGGGTAGGGTGCTTTTGCCGGATCAGCGTTTGCTGGTCCGGTTTTTTTCATTCAGAGACTGCGCGCCAGGGTCTTGCGCCACCGGGACGCGGTGGTCACGCGGATGAGATGGCGAATCGCGGCGTCGTCGATGGTGGCCGCGAGGCTGCGGGTCCGAGGGATGTCCTGGGCCACTTCGAGAACGGTGTCTCCATCGACTTCTCCCTGTTCCCACAAGACGAGCGCTGCCTGAAACGTGTTGCGGATGGGGATGATGCGCTCATCCAGGGTGGCGAGGGTCTCGGGATCCCGATTACGGACCATTCGGATGAAGATCCGGGTGACTTCTCCTCCCGCGGGAAGGTCATCCGCCAGCGTCGTGATGTAGCGGGCGTCGTCGGGATGAACCCCGTGCTCCGCGAGTGTCCAGCGGAGGGAGTCGTCGCGCAATCCCCCGTCGAGGATCGCCGCATAGGTCGCGTAGATCAGGGCATCGCTTTCCTGGTCGTCTCCATGAAGGTATTCCCGGGCGCCGGTGGGATGGGCTCGGCGATTGAGCAGGAGCGCGGCGAGTTTGTAGCCCATGTGGTTTCGGAGCTGCTCCGGTCGTCCTCGCAGGATGTGATGCAGCTGATCCTTGAGCGTGATGCCATCGTGTTCCACGCCATCGACGAGCATCTTTCGCTCCAGCACGGTCCGCAGCTGCCGAGGACTGGCAGATACAAAGTACAGCGGCGTCTGCTGGTGCGTGGGTCCGGTTCCCCGGCGTATTCCCTTGAGGAGGGCGGGGGTTCCGGGAATTGCCCGCTTGTCCACGGCGAACTCCACCGCGGTCATCAAGAGGCGTGGCAGGCTGCTCACGTCCGTGTCGAGATAGGTTCCGTCGATGTCCCAGGTGTGAATGGTCCCTGTGTAGTCCGGTTCCAGGGTACGGGAGTCCGAACGCTCCAATGGAGTTCGGTACGACCCCGATCCCAGTTCAAGGGCGCTCAAGCGCCCACGAATCCGTCGGAGGAGCTGACGGTCAAGGGATTGGCGTGCCATCGATCTCATAGTTCGAGGGCCGGCCCATGAGATCTTCGAGGACCTCATGGGCTGCTCGGCCCTGATGAAGGAGTTGGAACACGCCTCGGGTAATGGGCATGTCGATGCCCAGAGTTGCGGCGTAGGAGTGGGCCACTCGGGCGGTATGAACGCCCTCGGCCACCATCACCATGCTGTCGAGGATGTCTGGAAGGGTCTCGCCCTCGCCGAGCCGTCGTCCGACCTGGTGGTTTCGACTGAGGGGGGAACTGCAGGTCGCGATCATGTCTCCCACGCCGCTCAACCCGACAATGGTCAGGGGATCGGCTCCTGCCGCCACTCCCAGGCGACTGATCTCGGCGAGTCCCCGGGTCAGAAGGAAGGCCTTCGCATTGTCTCCGAGCCCCATCCCGGTCGCGACCCCGGTCGCGATGGCGAGAATGTTCTTCAGCGCCCCGACCAGTTCGACTCCGACGATGTCCTTGTTTCCGTAGACCCGCATTCGCGGCGAGCTCAGGAGCCCGTCGATGGTCTCGACGACCTCGTCGAAGCGCGAGGCGACGACGGTCGCTGCCGGCTGACCGTCCATGATCTCCCGGGCGAGGTTGGGTCCGCTCAAGGCGCCAATCTTCTTGCAGCAGGTCTCCTGCTGAAGCACCTCGCTCATCCGGTAGAAGGTCTCGTCTTCCAGGCCTTTGGTCGCGCTCACGAGGATCTGATCTCCCCGGAGATGGTCGCCGACGCGGAAAGCGACTTCTCGAAGAACGCTCGGGGGGACCGCCATGAGGATCGCCTGGCAGCGGTACGGGATGTCTTCGAGTCGTGTGGTGGCCCGGATCCGCGGGTCCAGCGTGTAGCCGGGGAGATAGCGCTCGTTCGTATGCTTCTTGTTGATCTCCGTGGCCTGGCCTTTTCTCCGGACCCAGAGGAGGACGTCGTTTCCATTGCGAGCAAGGAGGTGAGCGAGGGTGGTTCCCCAGCTTCCGCCTCCCACGACCCCGATGGCGAGGTCTCCTCGATGCCTGACGCTCATTCGGATTCTCCCCGGATGAAGGCGTCCAGGCGCGTCTCCAGCCCATGGCCATTCAGACGATTGTGATAGAAATAGAGCAGGTTCATGTCCGCTGCGAACACGCGATCTCCGCGCCGTTCCACCACGTGATGCACGTGGTACGAGCCGAAATATCGGAGCGCCTCTCCGACCACGTCTGCGGTCGAACGTCCCTGGAGCGCGGGGTTCAAGACGATTCGCCCCTCCTTCTCCTCGTCCGCGATGATTGCGAGCAGGGAATTCATGACCCCGTAGACCCGGGTCATTTGGAGGCCGTCTTCTTCGCCACCGGTTCGGAGGAGGCGATAGAGATCGAGCTGGGGGTTCAGGACGCGGAGCATGCGAAAGACTGCGAAGGCGAGCAGGTGCGTGGAGAGCACGACGTTGTGGTTGCGAAAAGAGCGACTGATCGCCTTTCCGAGTTCAGTCGTGTACTCCCGGTCCCGCTGAGGATCGGGGCATGGAACGCCCTCCGTGAGGACGTATCGCGTGGTGTCGATTCGACGGCCGCGTTTGTCGAGGCTGTGACCGTCATCATCGACCTCGTTTCCGAACACGTCGAGCGCCGGACAGAACCGGACGTGGATGCTGGCTTCGAGACGAATGACGTCTTTCATGAACTGCCATACGCGACGAGGTCGGGAGAACTCGTCGTCCGTGATGATGTAACGGGCCTTTCCCGCCTCCTTCAGATGATCTTCGATCAGCGTCTCCGCCTCGAGGACCAGGGGAAAGCTCAGAGTCACGGGAA
The DNA here is from genome assembly GCA_963694245.1 of Myxococcota bacterium. GTDB lineage: Bacteria > Myxococcota_A > UBA9042 > JABWCM01 > JABWCM01 > CAVOCR01. The sequence continues at coordinate 1,474 of CAVOCR010000031.1, read as the reverse complement.
CGATGAAGACGCGGGGATGCATTTTTCCGTTCGCCAGGTTCTGAATGTAGGCCTCGAGTCCCGTCCCGGCGAGTCCCAGCTTCAGGTTCTGCTCGATTGCTCCGGAGCGGGAGCGCGTGCCTCCGGGAAAGAAGAGATTGTTGTATCCCAGCTCGAGCGCGTAGGTGGCATAGACCTTGAGGACTTCCTTGTAGAGGCCATTCTTCTTCTTTCGATCGACGCGATACGCGCCGAGGTTCCCCATGAAGAACCCCATGATGGGGTTCATGAAGAGATTGAATCCCGCTCCATAGAGAAAGGGAGGCAGTCCGAGCTCGTGAAGCGCCCATCCGAGAGCGATGGAGTCCATGTGGGAGCTGTGGGTGGGGACCAGGAGGATCGTGCCCCGGTGTTGGAGCTTCTGGAGTTGCTCGAGGTTTCCGGAGAGTCGGACGGAGTCGTGAAGGCTGGGCACCAGGCTTCCCGGCTGAAGCAGGCGCCGGGGGGAGAGGCCATTGAGCATCAGCCCGAGTCCCATCGGCATCATGTTCGAGGTGACGTTGTAGAAGGTCTCGTTGAAGTTGCCCATGACTTCGAGCACGTAGCGCTCGATGATTCGCTTCAGGAGATCCCGAAGCTGCTCTTCGGGTGCATGTCCGAGCACGCGGCCGACTTCGTTCCAGACCGCCATGTCCGCGTCCCGGTACCCGGAGGGGGCCTCCCGTTCCAGACGCTTTCGTTCATGAAAGAGGGTGTCGTTCAGGAGATTTTCGAGAGGCATGCCGCCGGATCGGGCGTCCTGCACACGTCGTTCAAGTACTCGGCTCGTGACTTCAACGAGCACTCGTTCCTTGTCCGCTGTGCGCATGCATCCCCTCGTGGCGCTGAACGACTCAGTGCAGCGAGTGTAGGCACTGGGAAGACATCGAGCAACCCCCAGGAGTCAGGTGTCGGGGGCATGCTCTCCATCGGAGAGGGAATGGGGAGGTCTGCGAGGGGCTCAAGCGTGTGCTTCCGGGGGCCCGGAAGGGTTCTTCCCTTCAAGCCCAGGGCGCTGCGTCGTAGGGTGGGAATCACGAAGGTTGAGATTCATGGGTTCTGTATCGAGGAATGTGCGGCGTTGACAGTCGTCCAAAGTGCGAGTACAACCCTCCACTGAATTTCGATTCAGAAACCAATCAAATGAGATGACTGGGGTCGATTCAAACATCGTTCCCCGCGATCAGAGAAGGAATTAGACGTTATGAAGATTCGCGCTTGCAAGAGCATGACACTGTTTTCGGTTCTTTTTGCCATCAGCCTCGCGCTGGTGGGATGTGGGGATGACAGCTCCTCGGACACCACGGGCGAAGAGACCACGGGCGACGAGACCGATGGCGAGACCACGGGCGACGAGACCGATGGCGAGACCACGGGCGACGAGACCGATGGCGAGACCACGGGCGACGAGACCGATGGCGAGACCACGGGCGACGAGACCGAAGGCGAGACCCCG
>CAVOCR010000030.1:0-10258 GCA_963694245.1 Myxococcota bacterium | reverse complement strand
GAAGAGAAATGCGCAGCACTTTTTGGCGCCATGCCTCAGGGATTCAAGGCCGACAAGGCCGGTGCATGGGCCGTCACGCTCCACTTCGAGGTCAAGGAAACCGGCAATTACACCCTGACGGTGGGCGGAGGTGAATGCGCGTACGCAGCAGGTAAACAAGGCACTGCGGACTGTACACTCATCATCGACACCGCGGACACCATCCTCGGGATGGCCATGGGTGAAATCAAACCAGAAGCGGCGTTCATGGGTGGAAAGCTCAAAGCGGACAACATGGGTGAACTCATGAAGTTCGCGCAGTATTTCGACATGGAGGCCGCCGCTGCATCCGTTCAGGACGTTCTCACCGGTACCGGAGGGAGCGATGCCCCCCAGACCCCGGAGGAGAAACTCCAGATGGTCTTCGACAACATGGGCCTGGGATTCCTCGCGGAGAAGGCCGGTGCATGGGCCGCATGCATTCATTTCCACATCACGGGAACCGGGGAATGGACCGTGAACGTCGCCGAGGGCGCGGTCTCCTCCCTGAATGGACTCCAGGGCGATTCCACCCTGGCCATCACCTTTGAGTCGGCAGACATCCTGCTGGGAATGGTCGAGGGCACCATGAAGCCGGAGCAGGCATTCATGGCCGGCAAGATGAAAGCCGACAACATGGGTGAGCTCATGAAGTTCGGGCAATTCTTCGACATGAAGAAGGGTGCCGAAGCCGCTCAATCCCTCGCGGGTGGAGGAGCGGCTCCCGCTCCCGCGAAGCCGAAGCTGGAAGGGCTGAATCCCGAGGCAGTCGGCAAGATGTACAAGGGAAAGGCGACATTCTACCACCCCGATCAGCTCGACGCCTACGCGTCCGCCACCGAGGACCCCAATACGCTCTATCAGGGTGCTGAGGCCGTCGCCCCGGTGATGTTCGCGGTGAATCCAGTCATGGACCCGGTCATTCAATGCGTGATGGATCCCCAGGCCAACGTGAACCTGCTCCGCCTCGTGCACGGAGAGCAGGACATGTACTTCCGCCAGAGCCTCAAGCCCTGGGATCTGGTCTATCCGGTGGCCTACTTCGACAACTTCGTCGACAAATCTTCCGGCCAGGTGATGACCGTCCGCCAGGAGCTTCTCCGAGACGGAGAGGTCGCTGTCGAGGTCAAGAGCGCCTACTTCATCCGCGGCGAGAAAAAGCCCGGGGACGCGCCCAAAAAACCAAAGGCAGCACCGAAAGAGCTGGAAACCCACGACTACATCTTCACGGATGATCAGACGGTCGCGGCAGACCAGCCCATTCGCTACGGCCACGCAAGCGGAGACACCAACGCGATCCACATGGACGACTCCACCGCCAGGGCGGCGGGTCATCCCGGCATCATTCTCCACGGTCTATGCACCATGGCGTTTGCATGCAAATCAATCGTGGGAAGCTATCTGGAAGGGGATGTCACGCGATTGGCGCGTCTTCGAGCGCGCTTCTCCAAGCCGGTTCTTCCCGGTTGGACGCTGACCACCCGCGCATGGCTGATCGACGAGACCAACGGGACCCTCACCCTGGGATACGAAACGATCAACCAGGACGGTGTCCCGGTCATCACCAACGGTCTGGCGGAAGTGCGACGCTAGCGTTCTGGAATCCAGAAGACGAGAGGCCGGGAGCGTACACGCTTCCGGCCTTTTTCATTTGGAGAGAAAAGGCTGCGGAGCGTCCCGGGGAAGACTCAGGATCAGAGGGCCGTCTTCGGTCACCGCAAAGCAATGCTCCCAATGAGCGGAAGGCTTGCGATCCGCGGTGACCACGGTCCATTTGTCCGCCAGCGTGACGACTTCATCGACCCCCAGGTTCAACATCGGCTCAATGCACAGGCAATACCCGGCCTTGATGCGGGGACCTCGTCCCCCCTTCCCGTGATTGGGGATATGGGGTTCTTCGTGGAGCTGATGGCCCACTCCATGGCCGCCATAATCCCGCACGATTCCGTAGCCCTTTTCATTGGCGAAGGCCTCGATGGCCGCTCCAATGTCGCTGATGCGATTGCCGGGTCGTGCCTGACTCAATCCGATGAAGAGGGCCTCCCGGGTGTCCTCGACCAGCCGGAGCGTCGCGGAATCGACTTCGCCGATCGCCACCATGATCGCCGCATCCGCCACCAGGCCATCGAGCGTCACGCCGACATCCACGGTGAAGGTGTCGCCTTCGTTCAACACCCGGGCGCGGGAAGGAATCCCATGCACGACCTCTTCGTTGATGGAAGCGCAAATCGTCGCAGGGAATCCATGATAGCCCTTGAACGTCGGGGTCCCTCCGTGGGAACGGATGATTTCCTCCGCCCTCACATCCAGATCCCAGGTCGACACACCGGCCCGCGCCTCCTGACGACACATCTCATGCACTTCTGCGACCACGATTCCGGCTTCGCGCATCGTGTCGATCTCGTTTTGGGACTTGCGTCGGATCATCGAGCACTCCTTCTGCGGGGGATATACCACTCCCCGTGGAACGATCCAAGCACCTTGCAGGGACACCTTGACCAGATCCAGACCGCATCCGTACTCTCAACCTCATGACCAGGGCGAAGTACCGCAATCCCGTACCAACGGTGGACGTGATCCTCGAAATGCATGACGGGCGAATTCTACTCATCGATCGAAAGAATCCCCCCCTGGGCTGGGCGCTCCCGGGCGGATTCATCGACCATGGGGAGTCATGCGAAGCCGCTGCAGTGCGTGAAGCCGCGGAGGAAACCGGACTCGATGTGATCTTGACCCACCAACTGGGGACCTATTCAGATCCCTCCAGAGATCCCCGACAACACACCATCACGACCGTGTTCATCGCTCAACCGGCCGACGAAACCGTCCCTCGTGCGGGAGACGACGCAGCAGCCATCGGGCTCTTCGCTCCTCACGACATTCCCTGGGATGCGCTGTGTTTCGATCACGAACGCATCCTTCGCGATCATCTCCACAGGTCGACATCATGCAGATGACCCGCTCTCGAGCATTTCTCGTTCTGCTGACCTCCCTGCTCCTGGGATGCACTCCCGAAAGCCAGATCCTCTCTGGAAAATGGTATTCCTCCGGACCGATCCCGCTGACCGTCGAGGGAGACGAAACCGTGAACATGGAGATGGTCCTCGGACACTTTGGGCCCGATGTGGTGGGCACCATTCGACTCTCCAAACCCTCTGCGCCCATGGACTGCACCTGTGGTGCCATCCTCCATGGAGAATACCGGACGGGGGGCCTCTTCCGCTTCTTTGTCGAAGACGCCGTTCCCTGTATCGCGAAGACAGAATCCAACGAGCAGCTCCTCGAGTCTCCGGGAGACGGACTGGACCTCCATGTGGAGGTGACTCTCCTCGAAGAAGAACTCAGTGGGGTCGTCCTGCTACGTTATCTCGACCCAGCCGCAAGCACCCCCATCGTGTTTCTGAAAGATGAGACCGATCCCTTCATCTCCGAGGGGGACAAGACATGTCCCTGATCCGAACGATGGTCTTCCTCCTGCTCCTTGTGCCTGGAGTGGGAATGACCGCGGAGCTGGCCCCCTCCACGCTCGTCATTCAACCCCAGAGGATCATCATCCTCCCGGTTCGTGATGCCACCTACACGGAGACATCCCTCTTCCTCCACGAAACCGATCCCCGACCGATCGCCATCCGCACCCTGGAAACACGTCTTGAACATGGGTTGAAGAATACGCTCGCCGATTTCCACAACGCGGAGAGGATTTCGGGGAAGACGCTGAAATCGCGGGTGACGAAGAATCCCCAGTTCTCGGGCGCGATTCAGGCCATCGAAGAGCACCTGCACGCCGGAGAGAACGCCTACAAGAACATGGATCTCCCGAAATCGCTCGAAGAGCTGAACATGGCCAGCACCCTGGGAATGCAGCAGGACCTCGACATCCTCCAGCCGGAACTCCTGGGAAAGATCGAGTTTTTGAAGGGCCTCGCGCTCCTCGAGCAGGGCAAAACGGCGCGGGCGCACATCGCTTTCAAGGGTGCGATTCAATTCGAACCCCATCATGGGCGCATCCAGGGCTATTTTCCGACCGCCGTCGAAGAAGCGATGATGGTTGCTCTACAAGAGTTGAAGACACGCCAGACCCCAGAACTCGAGCACGATCCCCAGCGACTGGCGAACCTGCTGAAACGCCTCCACGCCGATCAGCTGCTCATGCCGACGATCCTGGGCACGGGAATCCAGAAAACCCTTCGGCTGGTCGTCTTCGATCGACATCGAAAGGGCATCGTCTTCCGAGCCACCTTTCCTCTCGGCTCACCTCTCAAGGATCAGGACCAGATCGAACGGGCCATTTCCCGATGGCGGACCTGCACCATCGTCGAAACTGAAGGCGACATTCCCACCCGGAAATCGAGCCGATTCCATGTGGACACCAACTTCACCCACGGGGTCTTCCTCGCCCATCCGACCCGCCAACCGATGCAAAACCTCGGATTGACACTCCAGGCGGGATGGATGGCCCTCGACAACCTGGAGATCTCGGGGACCTTCTCATCGCACTTCTCGCTCGCAGACTCCTTTGGCGATCAGGAGGGGGGAATGACCTCCCTGCGAACAAGTCTTGGAACCGCGTTTGTGCTCCGCTCCGGCCTCTGGCGCATCTACCTCCGACCCGCTCTTGAAATGCACCGGATCGGAAGACTGCGCGTCATCACGGATGCCCATTGCAAATTCTTCGGCGTGGAACACCCGGCCTGTCCCACAGGAAGCGTCACCGATCTCGACGAGACGATCCTCTGGGGTCTCCATGCAGGCATGGGCGCCTCCATGGATCTGGGGAAGCATCTCCAGATCAACCTGGGAATCGGCTTCTCTGGATACCTCGTCAGCGAAGAATCGGAACTCAACCACTTCTTTACTTCGGAGCTCGGCATTGGATATCAATTCTAAGCCCCGAAAGGCAGATGCTCTGGTTGATGCTTGCACCCGAGAGACGGCTGGACTAGAACTCGGGGCAACGTTCCTGTCCCCCATGCGGAGTTGTTCATGAATCTCTATGACTTCATGTCGGACCTCAACTACGAAGGCTTGCACGTCTTCACCGACTCGGATTCCGGTCTGCGCGCCGCGGTCGCCATCCACGACACACGACTCGGCCCCGCCCTCGGCGGAACGCGATGTGTGACCTACGTGGATGATGAGGCCGCGCTCACAGATGCACTGCGACTGGCCCGTGGAATGACGTACAAGGCCGCTCTCGCGGGGATCCCCCACGGCGGCGGAAAAGGCGTCATCATGCGTCCGAAAGGCGATTTCGATCGCTCCGCGCTCTTCCGCGCATACGGCCGAGCCGTCGAGCGCCTCGGCGGCATCTACATCACGACAGAGGACAGCGGAACCAGCCCGAACGACATGCGCCACATTCGCAAGGAGACCGCTCATGTCGTGGGAATTCCCCCCGAGGATGGAGGGACCGGAGATCCCAGCCCTTCCACTGCACGCGGAGTGTTTCGGGGAATCGAAGCCGCAGTGGCAGCCACCCTGGAAGGACGCTCTCTCGAAGGAATCCGCGTGGCCATTCAAGGCGTCGGACACGTCGGACATCACCTCGCTTCAGAGCTCCATGCTGCAGGAGCCAGGCTCTGGGTGGCAGACGTGAACGAAACCAGTCTCGCGCGATGCGTCGCCGAATTTGGGGCGGAGGTGGCCGCACCGGGCGACATCCACAAGGTCGTCTGCGACGTGTTCGCACCCTGCGCCCTCGGCGGAGTGATCAACGACCAGACCCTCCCCGAACTGGACTGCCGAATCGTCGCAGGAGCGTCCAACAACCAACTCCTGGAGGAGGCCCGTCACGGCGCCATGCTCCGCGAACGGGGAATCCGCTATTGTCCAGACTACGCCATCAATGCGGGGGGACTCATCCACGTGGCCGCGGAACACGCGGGACACACGGTGGAGTCCGTGCAGAGTCAGATCGAAGGAGTGGGCGACACCATTCGACTGATCCTGGAGCGAGCGACGCTGGAAGGCGTAAGTGAACGCGAAGTCGCAGATCGCATCGTTGAAGAACGCCTCGAAGCCGCAGGAAATCGCGCCTGAAAACGCTTGCATTGAGGAAATCACGGGATAGAATCCGCCCCCCACGCATGGCGGGGCGACCGGTGCCAACATAGCTCAGTCGGTAGAGCAGCTCACTCGTAATGAGCAGGTCTGCGGTTCAATTCCGCATGTTGGCTCCCAGGGGCTGGAGGCGTTGCTTCCAGCCCCTTTTTTCTCCCCGCGACACCCCATCAGACCCGGCGGAAGACAGCGATTCAACGAAGGAGATGTCAGGATTCGCCGCTAATAGAGAAACGTGATGGCCGCGAGATAACTGGCGAGAAGAACCCCCCCTTCCCATCGCTTGATCCGAGCATCGCCCTGGAGCAGAAACCACCCCACCAGGGAGACCGCCACCATCGCGAAGATGTCGTTTTGTGCCAACTCCCAATCCGGAATGGAGAGCGGCGCGATCACCGTGGTGAGACCCAGGATCGCGAGGACATTGAAGATGTTGGAGCCCACCAGATTGCCGACAAGCAGTTCTGTCTCCCCCCGAAATGCTGCGACAAGGCTGCTGACCAGCTCCGGGAGACTGGTGCCCAGCGCGAGCAGCGTGAGTCCAATCACGCGCTCCGAAATACCGACTCTTCGTGCAAGACCCGCGGCACCATCGACCAGCCAATCAGAACCCAGCGTCAACAGGCCCACGCCCACAACAATCCAGACAATGGCCTGTCTTCCGCTCATGGTCTCGTCTTCCGATCCCAACTCCTCAGGCTCTTTCCGGCGCTCCCGGCGAATCACGAAGAAGAGATAGCCCATGAGCACGACAAGCAGGATGCCGCCATCTCCCCGTGTGAGACTCCCGTCCTGGGCCAGCGGCCAGACGAGGAGGAGCGCACCGAGCATCATTGGATAATCCGAACGCACGGTCTCTTTGCACGCTTGAACTGCCTTGAGCAGCCCGACAATCCCAAGTACCAGCCCAATGTTGGCGAGATTCGAACCGATGACGTTCCCCAACGCCATCGCGGGCGCTCCCTTGAACGCGGCCGTCAGCGTGGTGGCCAGCTCCGGAGCAGAGGTTCCCATCGAGACAATGGTGAGACCCACGAAGACGGGGCTGAGACCATAGCGAAGTCCAATGGCCTGGGCTCCATCCACGAGCTTGTTTCCGCCCTGAAGAAGCATCCCCAGTCCGACCAGAACCAGACCGATCTCCATCAGCACCGTCACATTGAATTCCATCCACTCTCCCGTGAAGCCAACAAGGCCCCGGTCTCGTCGGTCGACGAAGCGTACACCTCGCCGCTCCCACGTGAAAGTCCGTATGCGAAGCGCCCGTTTCCCAGCGGGTTCGCTACGGAGGGCAGCCCGTGGGTTCCATCGCTGCGATCCAGTCCGAAATCAGCTGCAGGCCCATTTCATCGACGAGGAGGTTGGAAATCTCCGGCATCTTGATCTCCGGATCGATGGAATTGATCCGATAAATCAGGATCGACTTCTCCGGATGCCCTGGAACGATGTCCTGTTCCAGTCGGCCTGCGCCCGGACCGGCAGCCACGGGCCCCTTGCAGATCCCAAGCTTCGTGGGATGCGTCTCGGAATTCAGAAGCACGAGACCCGAAGTCCCTCCATCACCGCCGGGCTTGTGACAATGCGCACAATTGCCCTCCAGCCAGGACCGGGCACGCGCATCCAGACTCGCGTCGCCTGTCGGATCGGGCAGGCTCTCCCAGCTCTCCTCCCCGACAAGAGGCTCTGTGAACAGGGCCTGATTCATGAGCCAGTTCAGCTGATTGACGACCTCTCCATCTCGAACCACGTCCCGATTCAATTGGCGGGTTCGGGGGCCAAGGGGCAACACGCGATCCTCATTGCCATGACAGTTCTTGCATTGGTTCGTGTTGGGAATGACGTAGGTCTCGGAACGCTCCGTCCCCTCGAAATCAAGGTAGTTCACGGTCGTGAACTGACCGGGAACATGACGCGTGGCTTCCGTCTGTTCTGCATTCCAGATGTAGACATGTCCCTTCCATTCGCCCTCTTCAAAGAGGAGAATGCGAGTCTCCACGAGACGCCGCGCTCCCTCTGGCTCCCGGAGATCATTCGGAAAGAGGAAGGTCTTGATCAGCGTCGTCCCCTCGGGAAACTCCCATTCCTCTGTCGGGGAAAAGACGACGCCCTCGCCCTCGGGAAGAACGATGAAGCGTTCCTTCACGGCATGATCCGACCAGAGGGGCGAACTCACCACATAGGGGATGACCCCCGCGACAGGGATCTGAGCGCTCATGGGAGGGATGAAGAAGCCATGCGCACTCAACGAGTCATGCACGGTGGAACCGCTCTTCTCCCCCTCCGGTGCCGCACAGGCACTCAGAAGAAGAGCTGAGAGAGTCCACCAGAGCGCGACTTTCATTCGAGAACCACCGACTCAAGGGGCGGGCGCTCACAGGTCACGGGCGTGATGTCAAAGTCGAGGTCCGCGAAGTCATTGCAGAGATCCAGGTTGGAATACGTCGCGTCCCCATTCTCGAAAAAGCAGTTCGTCAGGCTTCCATCCGAATTGTCCTTCTCGGCATCAAAGCAGCCATCCCATACGAGATCCGGCAAGGGCACCGGGATCGGAAGCGCCTTGGCGACATCCTTGGGGTCCTCGCCATTGCCTGAGAGGGTGTTGTGATGAATGAAGTTCCCCTCCGCGTTGGGGTCGAATTCCAGATCATCCCAGCTGTCGAAAAACGTCGTCGTGTAATCGAGCACCATCACGCCAAGAGTCTGGTTTCCCGTCACCGTGTTGTGATGCAGTTCATTGGAGTCGCTCGCCAGAATGAACATGCCGGTGCCCTGCGGCACAAGCGCCACAACGTTCCCCGTTTTCGCGAAATTCTTCCGATTGTTGTTCTCAATCAGGTTGTGGTGCACGTTCGCCCGCTTTCCATCTTTCACAGGGAGATCAGGGAGATTGAAGATCAGGATGCCCCCCGTGTTGTCGTAGGTGTGATTGTCGTGCACTTCCGCGTCCGTGGTGTTCTCAATCTCGATGCCCGCCACGTTTCCATGCGCCACATTGTTGCGGATCAACGCGTTCGTCGACTGACCCACGTAAATCCCGGAGTCGCTGGCCCCGCTCACCACCGAGTCTTCCACGAGCACATGGTTGGATTGCACGGGGTAGAGGCCATAGCCCCCATTGCCCTTGTCCCCTTCCGACTCCCACAGCACCTTCAACGCCCGAAAGACGATGCCATCCACATCGCTTGCGCGAATCCCATCCCCCGCGGGGTTGAGCACCTGAAATCCTTCCAGAAGGACGCCATCCGAGGTGACATGCATCCCATTCGATCCGACCAGCTGCTCTCCGAAGTCCAGAATCGTCTTGTCCATTCCCGTCCCCCGAACCGTCAGGTTCGCGACATCGATGGAAAGCTCGGATTGAAAAGTGTAGATGCCTTCGGCCAGGCACACCGTGCTCCCTTCTTCGGCTTCAATGAACGCTGTCTGCACGAGTGCAAGATCATCGTCCGAAGGACAGAGAATCACATCACACCCTGCCAGGTCTGCGCAGGCCTCTTCGATGAACTTTTCTGATTCACCACACGCGAGAAGCCCCAGCAGGGACCCCATCACGAGCCCCCCAATCAGCCGATTCGAATTGCGCATTCCTTCCTCCTGATGTCCGGAAAATCGAACATCCATCGAATAAACGTCTCGCGTCTCCTTTGGCAAGGATTTCAGGTCCCCTTCTCCCCGCCAAATGAGTCCAATTCCTTGTTGAAAACCACTCAAACCCATGAAAAGTCAAAATAAAATCAATAAAAAACACCCCTGGTCGTCCCCTTGTTGAAAAAGGCCAAAAACAGGGGCCTGAGCGCCCATTCAACTTTTTTTTCACCCCCTCAAAACAGGTGTAAACCAATGGTTTGCAACCGTTTTCACAAAAGTCAGGAGAACCTCCGATGTGTGGTGCCATATATTGTCTATTGAATCGGTCGGCGTTTTCATCGATGATCCGCCCCAGGGAGGGGCAACGCCGACCGAACCATCGAACCCAGGAGAATCCATGTTCGAGTGGAACGGGTGTTGCGAGTCATGTGGCAAGCGAACTTCCAATCCGGTCATGAGCCGTCAAAGCGACTGGTTGGTATGCATCCAATGTTTCCATCTCGAGCGAAGTCGACCACTGGTACATCAGTCGCGACGACCTCAAAGCTCGACGAGATCCGGTCATCTGCGTGTGGCACGCCCGCATCAGGTC
>CAVOCR010000029.1:0-10303 GCA_963694245.1 Myxococcota bacterium | reverse complement strand
GGACAATTTCAACGATTTCTATGATCCCGCCATCAAGCGGAGACATGCGGCGATGCTGAGCGAACTCGGTGTCGAGATCATCGAATGCGACCTGCGAGATCGCCAGGGCATGCGCGACGCCATGACGTCCTCCGCATTTGACCGCGTCATTCACCTCGCCGCACGTGCGGGGGTTCGTCCCTCCATTGAAGATCCTGTCCTCTACGAAGAAGTGAACTGCCTGGGCACCGCGCATCTTCTGGAGGCCTGTCGCGAGGCGGGGGTCACCCACATCGTGTTCGCGAGTTCATCGAGCGTCTATGGCAACAACGTCAAGGTGCCCTTCGCTGAGACCGATCCGGTGGATCATCCGATCAGCCCCTATGCCGCCACCAAGAAGGCTGGCGAGCTTCTCGCCCATTCCTACGCGCACCTCCACGGATTCAACATCAGCTGCCTCCGTTTCTTCACGGTGTATGGCCCCCGGCAACGACCGGAAATGGCCATCCACAAATTCATCGCGCGGATGCTCCGAGGCGAAAGCATTCAACAATACGGGGATGGCAGCTCCGCCCGGGACTACACGTTCATCGACGACATCACCGAGGGGATCGTCGCGGCGATGAACGCGTTGGAGGGATTTCAGGTATTGAATCTGGGGAATTCCCGACCCATTCCACTCGGCGAACTCATTGCACGAATCGCGGAGGGCCTGGGCGTCACACCTGCCATCGAGCATCTCCCGCATCAACCAGGCGACGTCACCATCACATGGGCGGATCTCAGTCGGGCCCGCGAGGTTCTGAACTACGATCCCCAGGTGAGCATTGAAGACGGACTCCGCCGCACCATCGAATGGATGCGCGATCAAGCCATTTGAATGCATTGAAATGAGGGCACCCCAGAGGGGGCCACATGCACGCGACGAATCCACCCGACTTCTGACTCTCGCCAAATCCCGGTCGAATTCATGCTCACGGTTCCCAGTGCTCCCGGGCTACCCCGGCGAGACTAGGCGGGAGTCTCGGAGAGATGCTGGCGCTTGCTCTCCACGTCCTTCCACTCATCGGCGTCAGGAAGTGCGTCCTTCTTCTCCGTGATCGGTGAATCCACCCACTCTTCAGCGAGGCGCGCATTCAACTCGATGTACTCTTCCCACTGCTCCGGAACTTCATCTTCATCGAAGATGGCCTCCGCGGGGCATTCCGGGACACATGCACCGCAGTCGATGCACTCGTCGGGAGAGATCACGAGCATGTTCTCACCCTCGAAGAAGCACTCCACTGGGCAGACATCCACACAATCCGTGTACTTGCATTTCACACAGGGTTCGGCCACCACAAAAGCCATCTTGCTCTCCTGTCATTCGCATTGGGGGGCTCTTCCGCCCCACAGTTCGCTTTGTTACGCGAGAGATTCAGACAAGTCAACATCGAGAGAGGCCCCGCTCATTACCGAACGGGCTGGAACCCGGCCCAATCCCTCAGACGAAGCCCAAGATATCGCCACGTGAAACGTGCTCTCCGTGCGACACCATCCATCACCGGATACAACGTCGCGACCTGAACAAGACGCGAACCCTTGAAGCGAGGAATCGGGGTCAGCGGAGAATCTCCCCAGAGCCAGAGAAGCCATTTCTGGCGCGCTCGTGAGGGCGCAATCGCCTCCAGTTGCGCCTCCGAAATCTCCGCGCCGCAGCGAGCGCGGGCGAGCCAGAGTGCTGCCCAGAGCGCGGTCAAGGCTCCCGATTTCCGAGCCCTGTCTGCGGTCACCTCCCAGTCGGGTCGCATGCGATCCCACCACCAGCTCACATCCACAAGTTGACGGAAAGGGCCCTGGTACGCGTCCTGAGCAAGGTGTACTGCGAGGACGAGGAGCGTATCCTCCGCATCCAGCTGCACCAGCGAATCTCCCCAGGGACGCAGCCTCGGCTCAGGATGAGCTCGCTGCAACATGCCCCCCACGTCGAGATCCACGCGCTCTTTCTGCGCAAGCCCGACATGGACATCAATGAGCACACCCGAGACCGATAGATAGCTGTTTTCGTAGTTGACTCCCATCGCATGGGGGCGACGGGGATCCTTGACGACATGACGGTATCCCGCTTCCACCAGAGCCCGATGCGCTCTCTCTCCCTCTTCCGGCGGTATCAGGAGGTCCACATCGGTGGAATTCCGAGCCCCCACCGACTCGTAGAGACAAGCATGAAGAGCGACGCCCTTCAAAGGCGCCACAGGGTGAATGCCCGCCTTGTTCAGGATCCCAGACGCCTCCCGACAAGCTCTCTGCAGACGAAGGCCCACAGCCATCGCACGAGTCGCTCCCGACTCCACACCCTGAATCAAGGGCGCGAGGCGCCGATCATCCGCGTCCCGAAGTCGCTCCCATGCAAGACCGGAGAGTCCATGAATCCGAACCAGGCGATGAAACGAAAGCGCCTCCGCAGAAGACAGACCAGCAAGGACCGAGAGACTCTCGGAAGAAGCTCCAGTGGCCCGCAGAAGACCCTCCATCGCACGTGCTGGTCGCTCTCCGTACACGATTCAGCCCCCCGTTCCGTTTCCCGTGCTTCCATCCGCGACCGGAATCCTCCGAACCACGAACCGATCTTCCCGACCCGAAACCAGATGCGCCTCGATGTGATCGGTGATGGACTCGGCGAGCAGATGAAAGAGAACCTTCCGAGCCTCCCCGTCAGGCCCTCCCAGAGTACGAAAGGAAATGCTCAACCCGCCGTAGACCAGGACACGCCCCATCAACGGAATCTCGATGGATTCATGGGGAAGCTGTGAAAAATGAGCATCATCCCGATGCAGACTGTATTCCAACGCCATTTTTTCGCCGCGGCGCGGGCGCAGATGCAATCGCAAACGAATGTCTCGAACACGAAGCACATTCGCGGCCTTGCGCACATCGTCCCAGGCCCGACGTGTATCCGCCTGAGCCCGAATCTCCCGACCCAGCTCCCGAATCTGGAGCCGCGCATCCTGCGGAAGCGCGATGGAGTCCGCCAACAGATGCTCCATCCGTTGCTGGTGCAGCCTCTCTCGCAGCTGAAAAAGCCGGCCCAACGCAAACAGCACGACTCCCAGACCCACGAGAATCGCAAACTGCTTCAGGCCATGCCCCGCCTCCAACTTCACCGCGATCGCGAAAATCGCCAGCAGCCCGCACACGCCGTAGAGAATCAACATCGCCTGCCGGGGCGTGAATCCAAGCGCCAGGAGGCGATGGTGAATGTGTTCCCGGTCCGCATCGAACACCGGTCGTCCACGGCGGAGGCGGCGAACGATGCTCATGGCCGTATCCAGCACCGGAAGACCCAGAGCGAGCACGCACACCGTCAACGCCACCGCAGTGCTGCTCTTCGCCTGCGTCTGCACCGCGGCAGAGGCAATCACGAACCCCAGAAACATCGATCCGCAATCGCCCATGAATATGGTCGCCGGATTGAAATTGTAGAAGAGGAAACCAATGATGCTTCCGGCCAGACACGCCGCGAGGAGAGTCGTCAGCAGGTTCGACACGGGATCCATGCTCGCGACGACATACATGGTGGCCACTGCAAAAAAGGCCACTCCCCCGGCAAGACCATCCAGTCCATCGATGAGATTGACCGCATTGATGATGGCCACAAACCAGAACACGGTAATCGCCGCCGCGACGACAGGTCCGAGCTCCACAATCCCGAAGAACGGAAGCGAGAAACGCTCGATCACGACACTGCTCATCACCATGCACAGCGCGATCACGATCTGAAAGAAGAGCTTGTGGCGTGCCCGAACGCCTCGAACATCGTCGACAACCCCGAGAAGAAGAATCGCCAGGCCGCCGCCAAAGAGCGCAAAGAGCTGTCTCGGTTCGCTCGTCAGGAGTCGTGAAATGTCGTTGTCGTGAATCAGCAAACCCGTCAAAGGCGCAAAAAACGCGATCGCCATCGCAATCCCGCCCAGACGTGGGATGGGTGTGTGATGCACCTTCCGTTCGACATCCGGATCATCATAGAGCTTGAAATGCTCTGCAAAGCGACGCACGAGTGGCGTCAAGGCGGCCGCTACCAACAGCGCCAGCAGAAATGCAATGGCATGCGTTCTCGACTGCATTCGATCCTCGGACCCCGATCCTGACAGGGACAACCGGAGGTGTCCATCCACTCCATTGGTTGCCTCAAGACCCCCGGATGATCGACATTCGCGCTCAAATTGCGCGATGCCACCCGTGTCCGCTAGGCTGCTCCTCTATGAAAGTGGACCTTGTCGGACCCATGCCTCCCCCTCTGGGAGGGGTCAGCGTGCATTTGACACGCCTCTCCACACGCCTCGAGGCGTGTGGACACGAACCCGTGCACCACGATCCACAGCTTCCAGGAGAACACCTGTTCGCGACCTGGAGACGCTATGGCAGCTCCTGTCGCGGCGATCTCGCGCACATCCATCTCCGAAGCATTTTCGACGCCTCCTTCTTCGGAATCCGTGCACGAATGGGAAGACCGGTCGTCCTCACACTCCATGGAGAGGGACTCCCCCGACAGTTGGATTCCGCGAGCCGCCTCCGCGCCGCATGGATGCGACCTGCGATGCGCGGGCTGTCCGCCATCATCGCCGTCAATCCCTCCATCGCCCGATTTGCGACAGAGGCCCTCCAGTTCGACCCAGAAAAAGTACATGTCATCCCTGCGTTCCTCCCTCCCGAACCCGGTGACTTTCAGAACACGCCCCTTCCAGAAAACGTGGAACGATTTTTCCAGGAGCACACCCCTGTGCTCTCCGCCAATGCATTTCACCTCGGATTGGACGGGGACGTCCCGCTCTACGGAGCCGATCTGCTCCTGGACCTTCTCCAGGAGCTGCGAACCACCCATCCCCAGACAGGAGTCCTTCTCTACGTCTCCTGTGAAGAATCGCATCCCACGGTCGCTGCCCTCCGAAAGGACATCGCGAAAGCAGACATGGCCGCGCATTATGAAGTGATCTCCGGATCCCAGCCCTTTGGCCCCGCGATGGCGCGATCCTCGATCCTGATCCGACCGACCTCCACCGATGGAGACGCCGTGAGCATTCGGGAAGCGCTGGCGGACGGAATCCGTGTCGTCGCATCCGACGTGCTGCCGCGGCCCGAAGGAGTGAGAACCTTCCAGTACCGCAATCTGGGCTCACTCGTCGCGACGACACGAGAAGCGCTCGATGCCAGACCTCCCGCGCCCTCCCTGGAAATCAAAGACGCCGGGAATCGTACTTTCGAGGAGATACTGGCGGTCTACGAGAGCGTTCTCACCTAAACGAGTTCCTCTTCCAGAATGGGCTTCACCCGACACCAGATGAACTGCACCACGCTCTGGAACACACTGAAGGCCGGAACCGCCAGAAGAAGACCGGGCATGCCGTAGAGATGCTCCCCGGCAATCAACGCGAAAATCACAAGAATCGGATTGATGGAAGCCGCCGTTCCAATGATCTTGGGATTGAGCACATTGGCTTCCAGGAGATGAATTCCCAGAATCCAACTCAATACGCCGAGCGCTGTGGTCGGGGAATCCGTCAGCGCGATCAGCATGACGGGCACCGAACTGATGATGGTTCCGAAAATGGGGATCAGGGACATCACTCCTGACAACACCGCCATCACGAACGCATATTCGGGAATGAAAAAGAGGAATCCAATCCCCGAGAGCACTCCATTGACAAGGCAGATCATCAACTGGCCTCGAACCACTCCACTCAAGCCTCGATCCAGAGTCTCCACCAATTCCCTGTAATCCGCGCGAAACCGTGGCGGTGCGAGTCCCTCGAAGAAGGCGCGAATATGGGGCATTCCCGTCAGAAAGAAGCCCGTGACGATGAACATCAGCATCACCGCGATCATCGCGTCGAACAGACTGGCGAAGAGCAGGCGAACCATCTTGACGACACCGCTCACAAGGGCACTGGCCGTCCCTTCGAGACCCTGGACAACCGAACTCGCGAGGTCGGATCGGAGCGTGGCGAATCGATTTTCAGGGGCGCGATCCATCCGCGGGCTGATGTTCAAATGCCCCGTTCCACTGCCCCCGATCTCGAAGCTCGACTCCCGGAGCCGAACGCCATAGGTTCCCGGCTGGATCTCCTCCACCACCACATGGGACCGATCCTCAATGACCTCCCGTTCGGCACGTGTGGTCCGGCGAGCGGACGAACCAGAGCCGGCTTTCACCAGAGCCTCGTCCGACCAGATCTCCCGTGAATGCGCGGGCATCTTCACGTTGGAGAGCGCCTGGACACCCCCCGTGGAGGGCTCTTCCGGGGAGGTCGGCGGACCCAGACCCTTCACCGCGCTCAGCTCTTCCGCCGGATCGGGGGTCTCCTCTTCCGACTCGAGAAAGAATGAATCGATCTTCTCCTCGACCGATTCGTACATTTCCGGAACATCCGCGAAGAACATCTGGATGTGGATCATTCCCTTGTGCCCCTCCATTGCGAGCTTCGGAAGGAGGGAATATCCAAATCCCCAGATCGCGGAGAAAAAGAGCAGGATCACGAGAAGAACGCTCCCAAATCGCGGCATTCCCAGGCGCTCCACCCGGGCCACGGATGGCTCGAGGACATACGCAATGATCGCGGCCACGAGGAAGGGAAAGAAAATGGATCGGAGCGCAATGGCGAGGGCCACGACAACGACGACCAGCAGCAGCGCCACGATTACGGAGAGGCGACGCCTGTTGGTGCGGGTCGGAGGCTGACTTCTCGAGCGATAGTCCCGGGGCATGAGCCCCTCCGTTGAATGCAATCAACCTGCCCTGGTATCAGGGCGCCACCTCGGGATCAAATGCGAGATGGTCGTCGGATTCCAACTCCGAATCATCGAGTTCATGAGCCGGAATCAACAGGTCTTCGTCGAACATCAACTGATTGTCGAGCAACTCCTCATCCGGTGCAAGCTCGACCTGATGGCCATTCATGGGCGAGCCCTTGAAATGCGGACGGAAGGGACGCGTCTTGTCGTATTCAGCTTGCGTGAGCTTGTTGCGATTCACCATGGAGCGGGCAAAGAACTCCAGACGCTTCTCCCAGTTGTCCGTCACGCTTCCACGTTGAAACTGGTAGTAGTACTTCTTCGGATTGGGAATCAGGCTGCAAAGAAACAGGGAGTCGAGAAGCGTCAAATCAGACGGGTGCTTTCCGAAATAATGCTCGGAGGCATCCACGATTCCATAAATGCCCGGGCCGAACTCAATCACATTGAAATACAACGCCATGAGCTCAGGCTTGGTGAACACCCGCTCCATCTGCCAGGTGATGAAGAACTCCTGCACTTTCCGGGAGACCGTCTTTTCACGTGTCAGGAAAAGATTCTTCACCAGCTGCTGACTGATGGTGGATGCACCGCGATGAAATCCCCCCTTCTGCAGATTCGTGATGATCGACTCCTTGATCGCGAAAGGACTGAACCCTTCATGACGAAAGAAGCGCCCATCCTCTGTGGCGGTCACCACCGATTTCATCCAGGGAGAAATCCGGTCGTAATCCACCCATCCCGGAGCCCCGGGCCCCGTGACAAACTCCTTCACAGTCTCATCGGGCTCCACCACCGTCTGTAGAAACTGACCGCGAACCAGTTCGAAGGAGACATGCTTTCCAAGGCGCAACACCCGGAAGTCGTCGAGCGTCGGTTTCATCTCATAGCGGAGCGAACTCATGTCCGCGGTATCGAGGCTCCCGCTCACATCCCAGCCAAAGGAACCGACGACTTGAAGACCCTTCAAGCGGGGAATCAACGCGGAGGGGAGGGAATCCACCAGAGCCTGGCATGGCGTCTCATCAAGGGTCATTTGAAGCGCCATGCGCGGAGCCTCGTCGAAGGAATCCACCGTGCCATGAATCCCCGCGGTGACCTTCCCGAGTCGGAACGCTCCATCCTCAAGAACCAGCCTGGATTCCCCAATGGACATCGAGAGTGCCCCATTGATCGCCAGGGAGATGTCCGTCATCGGTTCCGGAGCAATGCGGGGGGCATGCACGGTCAATCCCCGGATCGCAAACCGCCCCTCCATCCGGACATCGCGGTTTTCGTGACTGTAGACAAGGTTCAGATTCGTATCGTGGACGATCGTGTCCTTGTGAGGAGGCATCGACTCCGGGAACAGACTTCGATAGGGACCCAGTTCAAACGCCTGAGCACCCATGGACACCTGCATGTCCCGCGTGTCCAGTTGAACCCGCCCTTTCAGATGGTTGAGGCTCCGACGCTGGTTGCCCGTCTCAAAGTCCATCTCCCAGCTCACGACGTTCGCTTCCGGGTTCCGTCTCACGCGCATGTTGAAATTGCTCAGCCGGGTCTGAAATCCACGCTCAAAGAGGAGCTCATCGCCATAGATCACCGCTCCATGATCAATCGAGATCTCGTCTGTGGGCAGGAGCATTCCTCCTCGATGTGCGAGATCCGCGACTCCCTCAACGCCCTCCTGCAATCCCGTGAACACCTCCACCAATGCCTGCCGTACCCGTGAACCATCCACCTTGCCCGCAGAATTCCGTTGCGAACGAGGCCGCGCTCGTTCAGGCGGCTCCTCATCTGCTGGAATCGGGATGCGACCCATGAAATCACCCGTCAAATCAGAGAGGGATGTGGTGCGATCCGAGTACCGAGCCACCACGAGCTGAGGCTCCACCAGCGTGACCCTCCGAACCCGGGCAAGCGCTCGCCGAATCAAGGACTCCACCCTTCCCGAGGGTCCCGGGCCCTCTGAAGCGCCCGCGTCCGGCTCATCCCGAAGCGTCAGCATCACCTTCCCAATGGAAACCTCGGGTTTCGCGTCCGTGGAAGACGCACGAGCCCCCGGGGCGCTGATGGCTACATCCGTGAGCGTCAAATCCCCGTCCACGGACCAGCCCAGACCCCCGACGGTCACCTCGCGTTGGCCCAGGGGATACACAAGCTTCTCAGCCATCACCATGGAGAACTCATGGGTCTTCTCAGGCCAGGCCGCCTTGCCCTTGAACAACAACGTGTTCTGAAGTTCCCGAACCCGGACGCTCCCCGTGAATTCAAACTGGAGACGCTCCTGGACAAAGCTCTTGTCGACCGCCGAGACATGCCCCTGATCCAGATGCACGGTCCGAATGCCAAACAATCCACCCTGCGGGCGGAGGTCCTCGAATGTCAGCGAAGCACCGGTGACTTCCAGGCTGGGAAGCACGCGTGCGAGGAAACGAAGCGGAGACGTGCTCTCCCCTCCTCCTTCTCCTCCTCCCGTGAGAAGTCGGTTCAGACGTTCGATGAAATCCTGGTAGTTGTCGCTTCCATCCTCACGCCGAACCAGGTGCGCATGCGCTCCATGCAGTGTGACCCCTTCCAGTCGCAGCTTTCCTGTAAAGATGGACTCCGGAACAAATCGAACATCCACCCGGTCGAGAGCGACCATGGCAGGCCCCTCTGTCCTACCGCGCTCCTGGACCCGAACCCCCTCGAACTGGAGGCGACCGGAGGGGGTGTATTGAAGATTTTCCCAGGTGATGTCGCGGGCAAAGGATTCGCCCACGTGGTCGGCAGCCCAGAGCGCCACACGTTCCACCGCGTGAGGAAGGGCAAACCACACACCAGCACTCGCGCCGAACAAAAGACCGGCGACGACCAACAACGCGATCGTGGTTCGTTTCATGCAGTACGCCGAGCGCCGCCTCGTCCCAGACTACTGGGAGAAGGACTTGTCGCCTGTCGAGATGATCGTGTACGCGATCAATCCGGCGACCGCAGCCACCCCTGTCGCGATCACGGTCGCTGTCAGTCCCACGGAGAGGTGATCGACCTCGAAGCTCCCGATATCACCAAGCGCGAGCAACGTGTCCCGGTCAGATGCCACAAGCTGGGTCGATGTCATCTTGAAGTTGAAGGGCGTCACTGCGTAACGCCGACCTCCCGCCGAGCGAACGTAGACGGGTGTCTCCTCCGTCACCTCCACTCCGCTGCCATCCTGGGCCTGAACCACAGCTCTGCGATCCTCCGGAAAGACCTGGAGTTTTTCAAACTCCGCCTGGGGAACCACATAGGTGGTGTAGCACCCCAGAGTCGACATCATGGCGCCCACGCAGACTATTGCGATTGCTTGCTTCAAGACGGACATTCGCTCGACCTCCCACATCGGGTCCCGTCGCCTGGCGACCCGAGAAGCCCGGACGATAGCAGAGAGCGTCCGAGCAGTTCAAGCCACGTGCGCCACACCCTGACACCGAGGCTTTTAAAAATGCTTCAATTCAACGTACAGGTCCCGACATTGCCGACCTGGATCTCCTCGACGGTGCAGGGCTGACTCGACGGACACATGCACGACAAACCCGATGCACAGCCGTCA
>CAVOCR010000028.1:0-10490 GCA_963694245.1 Myxococcota bacterium | reverse complement strand
GTTCCGTGTGGGGGGAGAAATCGAGGAGGAAGTAGAATCCTCCGTCCCAGGGCGCCACTTGAATCCCGCTGTCCTCGAGGGTCTCCGCCATCGCGTGGCTGAGGCTGTCCAGAAGGCGTCTGGAATCCCGCAGATAGGCGTCGATCCCGGGTCCTCCCTCGAACGCCCGAATGGCGGCATGCTGGATGGGGGCGCTGGTCGAGGTGAAGGTCTCGGAGGCGACCGCAGCCATGGCGTCGAGGAGCCAGCGCATGCCCGGGGGGAAGGTGAAGGTGCCGAGACGCCATCCTCCGGCTCCACACCATTTCGAGATTCCCCCGCTGATGATCGTTCCTTCCGGGTAGTGGCGTGCGATGGAGACATGCTCGCCACGGTGATGGAGATCCCCGTAGATCTCGTCGGAGAGGACTGCAAGTCGATGGCGTCGTGCCACTTCTGCGAGTTCCCGGAGCGCCGAGTCGGAGTAGGAGGCTCCCGTCGGGTTGTTCGGGTAGTTCAGGATGAGGAGACGGGGCCGCTCGCCCTCTTTCTCGCAATGTGCATCGAGGTCCTCCGCGCTCAACTGCCAACGCGCGGCGCCCGTCGTGGGGATCCAGTGAACGTCCCGCCCGATGATCTGAGCTTGTGGTGCGTAGGAGACCCAGCTGGGAGAGGGAATCACCAGGTCTCCGCAGTAGGCGAGTTGAATCAAGAAGAGGAGTTCCTTGGAACCCGGGCCAATGAGCACGTCGGCTGCGCTGCGGGTGATTCCCTCCCTGCGATTGTGGTAGTCCGCGACCGCCTCCCGAAGGGATTCGAGACCTCGAACCGGAAGATAGTCCTTCTCCGCGGCATGATCCCGGAGTGCCTGGACCACCGCCTCGGGGACCGGAAAGGGGGATTGGCCCAGTCCAAACTTCCACGTGGGATCGCCGTGTGCGATGCGGGCGTTGGAGGCTTCATTGATCGCGAGGGTGGCGGAGGCGCCGAGGCCGGCCACTCGGGGGTTGAGATGGACGTGGGGGCCGACCGGCGGAGTGGGCATGTGAACCTCCGAATGGGGTCAAGTGCGTGCAGCTTCTGTGAGTTCGATCATTCGCTCAAGACTGCGTCGAGCGTCTTTGGCGAGCTCCTGGCGGCTTTCGGCGTCCATCCGCTCCCTGTGGCCGGTATGGGAGTCGACGACGTCTCCGGATTTCACTTCGTTGAGTTCCGGT
The DNA here is from genome assembly GCA_963694245.1 of Myxococcota bacterium. Classification (GTDB taxonomy): domain Bacteria; phylum Myxococcota_A; class UBA9042; order JABWCM01; family JABWCM01; genus CAVOCR01. The sequence continues at coordinate 9,294 of CAVOCR010000028.1, read as the reverse complement.
GCCGTTCCTTTTCGGAGCATGTCGAGGAGCGCGACCAGGTGGGGCGGGTCGTTTCGACTCATGGTCGCGCACCCACACCCGATGGACCGAAGGCGTGGGTCGGGAATGTCGGCCAGATTCACGACCTCCACGCCCCGTTCCGCGCCGAGCGCCCGGGCGTTCTGGACGAAATGACCTTCGGTGCCGATCGCGATCCGCGATCCAGTTGGGGCGTTTTGCACGGCCTTCCAGAGATAGTCCGTGGAGCCGTGTCCGTCGGCCACCGCCACGACTTCTCTCCGGGATTCCGGGTGGACGAGGACCTGGTAATCGCGTGCGCGCCACCAGGCGACGTGATCTGCGGAGAAGACGGTGTGGACCCCGCAATGGGAGCCCCAGAGCAGCACATGGGCCCGATCCAGGCGGGCTCTTTCTTCGGGCGCCATGCGAGCGATCCGGACGTCTGCGCCGTCCCATCCCCCCGGGAAGTGATAGAGGTCCTCTCCGCTGAGCCCGAGCGTCGCCGCCGTGTTTTCGCCCAGGTGTTGATCCGGGACAAAGAGCACCTTCTTTCCCTGATCGAGGGCCCATCGGAGGATGATGGGGGCGTTGGAGCTGGTGCAGACAGCGCCGCCCGTACGACCCGCGAGGGCTTTGATGCGTCCCGAGGTGTTCATGTAGCAGACGATGAGGAGGTCGTCGCCGTAGGTCTCGAGGAGCTGATCCACGAGGGGGACGACCATGTCCTCCTTCGCGAGATCCTCCATCGTGCACCCGCTCTTGGGGTTCGTGATGTAGACCGACTGATGAGGATGCGCGAGCAGCGCGATGGTCTCGGCCATGAAGTGGACCGCTGATTCGACAAAGAGCCGGGTCTCCGGGCGTCTCACCGCCTGCAATGCCAGCACATAGCTGTCCGCGACATGGCCTCCGTAGCGCTCCACGAGCTTGACGATCTCCCCGCCCATGTAGAAGTGGGCCAGAAGCAGCAGGTCGTCTCCAAAGTGGTCGAGCGCGGGAATGATGTAGCGGTCCATCCAGGGAAGCACGGTCTCAGGGGTTCGATCGGGAAGTGCGAGATATTCTTCTGCGTAGGGTTTGAACTCCTCCTGATACCAGTCGAGGGGGAGGTCTGTCTGGCAAAGCGCGATCTCCGGATGAAGCACGATTCCGCTCGATCGCATCGTTCGGTTCATCTCAAGAGTGCGTTTCTGGGGAGTCGAGCCAGTCATGGAATTCTCGCTGCTGGAACCACGTTCATGTCCGATCGTCGCCAGTCCCTGTCCCGGGGTCAAGTCCTGGGAAGCCAGGGGTCGATGTTGAGCTTCATTCCGTTGTGCGCAGGCGTGAGATCCTGAAAGAGGCGAACGATGGCGGCGGCCACGTCTTCCGGACGTCGGAAAGGCGTGAGATCCTCTCCCCGCATGTAGTCCCGCAACATGTCGGTGGCCACCATGCCAGGGGCGAGCGTGAGGACAGCGAGAGAGCTGCCATCGACCTCGGAGGCCAGCGCCTGGGTGATGCCTTCGACTCCAAACTTGCCCGCCACGTATCCGAGGCAATCCGGGAGACCGTGTCGCCCCAGATAACTGCTCATGTTGACGATCGCTCCCACGGGTGCCTGCTGGAGCGGCTTCAGTGCTGCTTGCATCATCTGGAAGGTTCCGACGACGTTCGTCTGCAATGACGTTTCGAGGGCCTCCACAGGGTAGTCCATCGCCGGGACCCGGGGACCGAGGAAGCCGGCGTTGTTGAACAGGATGTCCAGTCCGCCATGCGTGGTGACGGCCTGTGCGACCATCGCCTTCGCATCGGCTGGATTGGCGATGTCTCCGGGAGCACATGTCGCCACGCCCCCCGCGGAATGAATGCGCGTTGCCGTGGCTTGCAGCGCTTCGACCCGTCGGGCCGCCAGCGTGACGCGGGCACCCGCCGCCGCCAGGGCCACGGCAGCTTCTGCGCCGATGCCCCCGCTGGCGCCTGTGATGAGAATGGAGGTGTCCTTCAATTCCATGGTGTCCTCAAGGTGTCAGTTGCGATCCCGCCAGCGGGAGTGGCTGAACATGCTGATCAGGAGGATCGCTCCGAACCCCCCGCTCGCCGAGAGCGCGATCTGGGCGAGCTGTGGCTCTTCATGGAGATGAAAGACTGCCGCGAGGAGAACACTCGTGATGGCGAGGCTCGTCCAGATGAGTTGCTGTCCGACCGCGTATACGCGCCATGAGGCACGTACAAGTCCAGGGTCATGGACTTCCAGTTCCCCCATGCGTGCGTCGCGTGTCAGTTTTTTCAGATCGCCCGGAAGGGTCAGGAGGTTCAGGACCACATCGCGGCCCGTGCTCATCGCGAATTCCTGCCACGAGCCCCCGCGCTCCAGCACGAGGCGTTCCATGTAGGGGCGGATGTACTCCATGGGCTGCATCTTCTCGTCGAGCTGGGTGCAGAGCCCCATGAGGAGCAGCAGCGACCGCTCGAGAAGGATCCACTCCCGGGGAATGTGGAAGTACTCCCCGAGTTCTCGGACTCCGACATTGAGCCGGCGGAGGTCCGAGAGGGTGTCGAAGAGAATCGAGGGGTCGATGCGCATGTCCGCGAGGTTCATGCTGTCGATTTGAAGTCCACCGTGGAGCCGTTCATGAATCACGGTGATGATGCGCTGGATCACGCGATCCGAGGTCCCTCGATGGATGAACCCCATGGAACGAAGCGCGCCATGAATGCCCTCGGTGTTGGAAGCGAGCACTCCCTGAAGGAGGTCCACGATTCCCTGGCGCATTTCGGGAGACAACTCCGCGACGGCTCCGAAGTCGACGATGATGAGGCGGTCATCGTCGGTTACCAGCAGATTCCCGGGATGGGGATCCGCGTGATACACCCCATGCTCGAAGATCTGCTGGCAGTACGCATGAATGACCTGGACGGCGAGGCGATGACGCCGATCCCGATCATTGCGGTCCATGCGGGTGATCTTCACTCCGTGCATGAACGTCGTGGTCAAGACGCGTTGCGTGGAGAGTTCGGGATGAACACTCGGGAAGAGCACGCCGTCATCGTGGATGAAATTGGCGGAGATCCGCGTGAGGCTGGTCGCCTCCCGACGGAAGTCCAGTTCTGCCATGAGCATCTGCTCGACTTCCCGATACACGGTCCCCAGAGCCGCTTGAGCCGGGATGAAAAAGGCGACGACATCGACGATTCGGCGGAGCGTGTTCAGATCCTCTGCGACGATGTCTTCGATGCCTGGATACTGGATTTTGACTGCGACCTCGGTTCCGTCGTGAAGTCGTGCGCGATGGACCTGACCCAGCGAGGCGCTCGCGATGGGTTCGGGATCGATCGTGGCGAACACCTCGTCGGGGGCGCTTTTCAACTCTTCGACGAGTCGCTGGCGCATCACCGTCCATTCCCGTGGTGGAACGGCGTCTTGAAGTCCCTCGAGCTCGGCGCGGAATTCTTCGGGGAGTGTATTGGTCAGGATGCTGAACGCCTGCCCAACCTTGATGTAGAGTCCTTGAAGTTCCCGGATGGTGCGCTCGATTCGCCGCGCATTTTTCACGTGGCGCCGTCGCAGGGATGATTTGCGTTGCGGTTCGGCGAGGAAAGGGCCAGTGACCCGTAGCGAGAGATAGCTGATCAGGACGATCAGCGTCGTCCAGTAGGCGCGTAGGAATCGTCCTCGAATGTGGGGTGGATGGTCCATGGCCTCTCCCGGGCGTAGATGGATCTACCAGTGGACGGGGCGGAGGATCAACACATCATCCTTCAGGAACCTTGACAGTCTTGTTCACAGAGACTCAGGATCAGGGCTGGAAGTGGAGGAAAACGATGGAACGCGACCCCAAAAACCCGACAGGGACATCTCATGAGGGCGGCGATGCCGGAGGAGATGGCGGCGGATTTTCACGTCGTCTTGTCGAAGGCCTCCTGCCAGAGATGATGCGCAAGACCGCCTCTGGCGCGTTGAGCACGGTCATGATGACCGAGGAGGTGGTTCGCACGGTGCTGGGAGCTGCGAGTCGAGAGCTTCTTCAGTACGCCCGAGAGCAGGTGGACAAGGGCAAGGCTGACATCGTGGCGCTGGTCACGCGTGAGCTGCAGGAGCATCTCCGGGAGATGGACCTCGCGGAGGAGGTGGAGCGGATTCTTCAGCGGATGGATGTGGAGGTGTCTGCCACGGTACGGTTTGTTTCCCGGGAGAATGGCGAAGGGTTGGCGCCCAGCATATCGACGGAGACCACAGTGCACAGAGACGGTGCAGCGGCCCGCTCGGATCGTTCCAAACCGGTTGATTCGACGGGGGCCGTTCCGACACCCCCCCGGAAGAAATCCGTCCAGAAGGCGAAGAAGAGTCCGAAGCGCAAAAGCGCAGGAAAGAAGGGGAGTCCTGCCTCCGGGAACACCGATTAGGACTTCAGGGAGTCCAGGGCACGTCCAAGGCTCTGCAATCCCTTCCGAACCGTGTCCGCGCTCGCTCCAAATCCAATGCGGATGGAGTCAGGTCTTCCGAAATGAGCGCCTGGAACCACGACCACATTGTATTCATTCAGCAGGTGGTCCGCGAGGACCTGGGTATCGGGAATTCCCGAGATGTGGAGAAATCCCAGGATGCCGTGGTGAGGATCGACCCAGTCGATGTCGCTGCGACTGGAGAGGAATCGCCGGACGATGTCGCCGTTGAATGCGGCACGTTGACGTGCTTCCGCGATGAAGCGATTGCGCTCGCGCCATGCCTCGAGCCCGAGGAGCTCATTGATGGAACCGTGCATGACCATCGCGTAATCGTTCAAGGCATGCATCTGGGCGATTCGATCCGCGGAGGCGAGGACCCATCCCAGGCGCAGCGGTCCGAACCCGAGGACTTTGGTCAGGCTCGAAGTGCGGACCAGATTCGATTGTGTGAGAGAGCCGATCGCTGTCGCGTCATGGGGATGAAACTCCGAATAGACCTCATCGACGATCAGGATGCATTGGCGTTCCGCACACGCAGCGTGGAGGGCGTGAATCCGTGGTGCATCGAGGAAGATTCCCGAAGGGTTGTGTGGATTGGTGAGAATCACGAGCTTCGCGCCGGTGCGGCTCACCTCTGAAGCAAGCGTGTCCGGTGAGACATCCCATGCATCGCGTTCGGTGCGTTGAATGGAGCGAACGGTGCATCCAAAGAGAGTGGGCAGACGTTGGAGCGGTTCATAGACCGGCTCCTCGACCAGCACGGTGTCTCCGGGATTCGTCAGGCTCATCGTCGCCAGGAAGTTCGCCATGGACGAACCCGCCGTGATCAGGACCTCATCCGCGCCCACTCCGTGGTGTTCGGCGAGGGCCTCCTGCAAGTCTGGAAGCCCATAGAAATTGGGGGCGACCAGCTGCAGGCTTTCAGGTCCGGGGTTCAGGTCCTCGAGGCTTCGCGAAGCCATTCCGCTGGAGGCGAGGTCCACGGCATCGGAGCGCGTTTGATTGCTCTTGGCCCAGCGTAGATAAGTGATGGGGTCAAACTGCACAGTCATTCACCTGAGCGCTGAAGCCCCGACTCGGAAGGGTTTCCGATGATTTCGTCCACGATGTTCTCGCGGGTTTCCGTTCCGCCCAGATCTTCGATGACGTCGAGAATCAGGGGATCCATGGGGGTGATGTCCAGGGGGCGCCTGTCTCCTTTGCGCTCTTCCCAGAGAGAGCGCTGGGCGAGTACAAGAGTGTAGACGCCGTACTCGGGACGGCGATCCGTGAACTCCAGGACGCGCTCTCCCTCCAAAAACCAGAGGAGTCGAACGGGCGGCATGGAGCGGTTGTTTCCCGTGAATTCGATCGCATCGGGCACTCCATGGACCTGCGCCAGTCGGAGTGCGGCGGAGGAGAAGTCATGAAAGGGGGGAAGGGCGGCGAACTGCTTCCACGCTTTTCGGCGATGAAAGAAATAGGTCATCTGGATGCCATGACGCGATTCCGTGAGGAGGGCGTCTGTCTTCGCCCGGCGGAATTCTCCGGCGATCACGGAGCGGTCGAGAGCGAGGGGAGCCGAGGGGAGGATTGTCCACGTCTTCTGAATCGCGTGGACGACCTGAAACTGCTGGCGGACAATCGTGTCCTTGACCAGCTTGTCCTCGGCTTCTTTGATGCGGGCTGCGAACTCTTCAGAGATGCGGTCCGCCAGCAGTCTTTGAAAGAGCTTCACGGGAGCATCGACGGGGAGTTGAATCATCTCGGCTGCCACCGCCACCGGATCGCGAAGATCGTTGGCGGCAGACGGCGCTGGAAGCACCATGCAGACGGTGAGCGCACACAGAAGCTGCGCCATTCCTCGGCGGCCCCGTCTGGGCTCCCGATGCTTCATTTGATTCTCCCCATTGGTGGCGGATCGCTCGCAGAGCAGGGCAACCCGATGGGGGCGATCTTGCCGCAGCCTCTCGGGAGATGCAATGTTCTGCCCGTCTTCACGGCGTGTTCCGTCCGGAACCGTACGCTCAGTTGGAGCTGCCGCCACAAAGCGTGAGGGGGGCGTCATAGTCGTCGATGAGGGTGGTCGCTCCGCCTTCGCCGATGATCGCGTACCCATCGATTCCGTCGCTGTCGCTCACGTCCAGGGTGATGCAGAACTGGTCTCCGAGGTTTCCAAGCACCATTCCATCGGCGCTTCCGCCGCCCCAGCTCCAGGAGAACTCGCCCGCTCCCGTGTTGGAGTTGAAGTCGAAGGTATCGGTCTCGCCTTCGTCGTCAAAGAGGACCATCTCCGCTCCCACGGCTCCAGAGAGGCTCATGTTCACGGAACCGTTTGAGCCATCGCCTGCGATGTCGTGCAGGAGTACGAGGGCGAGCGCGCCATCCTCTTCCTGGTAGAACATCACCACCGTGCGATTCGAGATCTCAAATCCGGTGTTCGGTGCCGCCGCTCCGAACCCTCCGCCGGTTCCGTATCCGTAGAAGTCTTCGGGATCCTCCTCTCCTTCCACGGGCTCCAGGGGGGCCCCATTTGCGGTGAAGCACTCCGTCGCCGGATTGCAATCGTTGTCGATGCCGTCGTTGCAGATCTCCTGGGCTCCGGGGTGGATGCTGGCATCGAGGGGAGCGCAATCCTCCGCATCGTCCGTCCCGTCGCCGTCGTCGTCTGCGTCGCAGGCGTCTCCGGCTCCGTTCTGGTCGGTGTCCAGCTGGTCCGGGTTGTGATTGAGGGGACAGTTGTCGTCCTCGTTGAGGGTGTTGTCCTGATCCCAGTCCGGGTCGCAGAGATCACCGAGCCCATCCGAATCCCCATCAAACTGCTGCTGATTGGGAGTGTTCGGGCAGTTGTCTTCCGAATTGGGTGTGCCGTCCCCATCCAGATCGTCGTCGCAGGCATCCCCGTCCCCGTCCTTGTCCGTATCGAGCTGTTCCGAGTTCGGAATCTGAGGGCAGTTGTCTTCCGAATTGGGAGCACCATCGCCATCCAGATCGTCGTCGCAGACGTCGCCTTCTCCGTCCTTGTCCGTGTCGGCCTGATCCGGGTTCGCGATCTTCGGACAGTTGTCGTCGTCGTTTCCGATGCCGTCGTTGTCGTCGTCCCCGTCGCAGGCGTTGCCCAGTCCATCTCCATCCGCGTCTTCTTGACCCGGGTTGAAGTTCAGGGGGCAGTTGTCGAGTTCGTTGGGAATCTGATCCTGGTCCCAGTCCGGGTCACAGACGTCTCCGATCCCATGTCCGTCTCCGTCGAACTGCGGTGGGTTGGTCTTCTCCGGACAGTTGTCGACCGCGTCAATCACCCCGTCGCCGTCCGCGTCGCCGCACGCGTCGCCCTCCCCGTCATCGTTGAAGTCCTCCTGCCCGGGATTGTGCTTCAGGGGGCAGTTGTCCTCGTCGTTGGGAATCAGGTCCTGGTCCCAGTCCGGGTCACAGACATCTCCGATGCCGTCGCTGTCTCCGTCAAACTGCTGGACGTTGGGCGTCGTGGGGCAGTTGTCCTGGTCGTCGGGGATGCCGTCGCCGTCGCTGTCGCAGGCACCGCAGTCTTCAGCGCAGGCTGCGCAGTCCTCGTCGCCGTTGCATTCGCCGTCCCCGCAGGCAGGCGGACAGGCTCCACAGTCTTCGACGCAGCTCGTGCAGTCCTCGTCGCCGCTGCATTCGCCGTCGCCGCAGACCGGCTTGAACCCGCATCCTCCGCAGTCGTCCTCGCATTCGCTGACGCAGATGCTGTCCCACACGGCGTCGCAGCAGAAGGCGTCCTGAGCGCAGACGCAGGCTTCACATGCGCAGTCCTCGCACCCGGGTTCGGGGCTGTCCTGGCATCCATCGTTCGGAGGACATTCCCCGCAATCCGATTCGCACGAAGCGCAGTTCTCGTCGCCGTTGCAGTCTCCGTCTCCGCACTCGGGTGCACAGGCTCCGCAATCTTCGGGGCAGGTGTCACATTTCTCGCTGTTGTCGCACGTGCCGTCTCCGCATTGATCCACGCATTCGCCGCAGTCCTCCGGGCAGCTCGAGCAGCTCTCGAAGAAGTCGTCGCACGTGTCGTTGCCGCAGAAGAATCCTGGGAGACAGAAGCCGCAATCCTGTGGACAGTTGTTGCAGTCCTCGTTGTCCGAGCAGACGTCGTTTCCGCAGGAGGGCGCGCACTCGCCGCAATCCTCCTCGCAGTTCGAGCAGTTCTCAAACAGCCCGCATTGATCGTTGCCGCAGAAGGGCATGCAGGATCCGCAATCGCCGGGGCAGTTCTGGCAGTCCTCGTCGTCGCTGCACACGCCATCATTGCAATTCTCCGAGCAGTCTCCGCAATCGCTCGGGCATGTCTCGCAATTCTCGGCGAATCCGCAGGATCCGTTCCCGCAGTTGGGAGCGCAGGGGCCGCAGTCGAGGTTGCAGGTCTCGCAGTTCTCGTCGTCCGAGCAGATGGCATCACCACAGACGCTGGGGCATTCGCCGCAGTCCGCCTCACATGAGGTGCAGTCCTCGGCGCCCTCGGTGCAGATGCCGTCCCCGCATGTGGGCTCGGTGTTTCCACAATCAAACCCACAACTCTCGATGCATGCCTCCACGCACAGGTCATCCCACTCGACATCGCAGCAGAATTCATCCTGTTCGCAGACGCATTCTTCACAGCCGCAGCCGTTGCATCCGGGATCGGAGGACGTGGTGCATCCATCGACGGCCTCGCACTCCCCGCCGCATTTCTGGTCGCAGAGTGCAATGCACTCGGAATCCCATTGGATCTCGCAGCAGAAGCTGTCTTCCGCACAGACGCATTCCTCGCAGGCGCAGCCATCGCATCCGGGCTCCGTGCTCGGCAGGCAGCCATCCCCAGGAGGACACGCTCCGCAATCCGCGGAGCAGTTCTCGCAGTTCTCTCCGGAGCTG
>CAVOCR010000027.1:0-10569 GCA_963694245.1 Myxococcota bacterium | reverse complement strand
CAGTCGTTGTGGGCGAGAGCGCGTTTCCGGAGTTCGTTTTGCGCCTTTCGGTTTTCCGGCTGGAGTTCGAGGAGCTCCTTGAAGACTCCTGCGGCACGATTGGCGTCCCCGATGCGGGTGCTCAGCACGAGTCCGAGCTTGTCGAGCAGAGGGGCCCTGACGGCGTCGTCTGCCTCGATCGTCAATCGGCGCTCGAGAATGTCGACGAGGCTGGTGTAGTCGCGTTCTCGTTCGTACAGGCCCTCCAGCGCTTCCAGCGCCTCTGGATGGTCTGTGTGAAGGGAGAGGACCTCTTGCCAGAGTTCAATGGCAACTTCGGGTTTCCGGATCTTCTCTGTCGCGATGCGGGCCAGCTCGACAAATCGCTCTGATTGCTGTTCGCTGTCCTCCTCCATGTTGACTTCGCGGCGGGCGACTGCGAGGTAGTTCGCGTAGTCCCGGCGCTTCTCATGGAGTGCTTTCAGATGCCCCATGGCTTCGAGGTCATGAGGTGCCAGTTCCAGAATGGCGTTGTAGCTTTTGATGGCCTCTGCCGAGTTGGAGAAACGCTCCATCATGATGAGAGCGATTCGTCGATGCAGGTCGAGGAGGGCGTCGTTGTCTGCGGCGTGGCTGATCTTCTGTTGCAGCACCCGGACCAGATCCGGCCAGCGCTGCATCTTCTCGTATTGCTCCACCAGAGCTTCGAGCGCGATTGAATTGCCGGGGTCGAGCTCCAGAATCTGGGACCAGGTGGCGTTGACCTTCGTATCGCTTCGGATGTGGTCGCGATAGATGGCGATCATCTGATGGCAGATCGCGACCTGCCCCTCGACGTCCTCCGAGTCCAGACGCGCCATGCGCTTCTTCATCAGATCGATGAGACCGTGCCACTTCTGGACCTCATGGTAGAGACCGAAGAGCGTGTCCTCTGCTTCCAGGTCTTCCGGGGACATTTCCAGCACGGCCGCCCAGAACGAAATGCTTTTTTGCGGTTGGTCCGCGTTCATTGCGCGTCGTGCCAGGTCCCGTTTGATCGGAAGGATCTCCGCGCTCTCCGTGGGATTGTCCGCGGCTTCCATCAAAAATTGCTCAAGACGTCGCCAGTTTCCTCTTCGTGCATAGAAGTCGACGTAGAATTCACGGATCTGTGCGTCATGCTCTGGAGCTCGCCCAGCGACCCGACGGAAGTAGAGTTCCGCCTTGTCGGTGTTCTCCATCTTCTGCCAGTGCAGGAGCCCGAGGCGGGCGTAGAGCATGCCGGCGACGGCATCGTCTCCACATGTTCTCGCTTTGACTTCCGCTGTCCGCAGAAGGCCTTCGAGGGCGATGTCGGGGTCATGACGGTCCCAGACGATGGCGTGGAGGGCGTTGAGACCCGGAGCGTCCCCTTCGCTGATCAGCGAATTTTGGAGCGTCTCCACCGTCTTGAGGTCCAAGGGTTCGTGGTCGAGCCTTTCGTGGATTTCGGAGATGTCCATGCAGAGTCCTGTTGTGTCACTTCTGGCGAATCATGCGCCGCGCGTCTCTTTTTTTCGCGTGCGTTCGGGGGACCGCGATCCACCGCGCACGTATCCTCAGCCATCGATCATGGGCCGTCGGTTATACCACAGTCCTGAATTCTGACACAACGGTCTAAATGCAGTACTGCTGTAGTGTTGCTGCCTCAGGAACGCGGGTTTTCACGCGGAATCAGCGATTCGAGTCCAATGCGGCCCAGATTGCGTCGTGCAATGCGGGACGAAATCGGCGGATGCTGATGTTTTCCCGGGAGGGGTGCACGCGATTGCTCAAAAGCGTGATGGTCGCGTCTCTTTCACGGTCGATCCAGATGGAGCATCCGGTGAATCCGAGGTGTCCCACTGCGTTGGCTGACACTGCGGAACCTGCACTGCTGCCGACCAGGCTGGGAGTGTCAAAGGCGAAGCGCCAGGTGCCGGAGGGCGCGAGATGACTGGCGCTCCAAAAAGCTTCGAGAGTCGCTGGAGGGAGAAACCCGGCTTGTGTGGAGGATGCGAGGAGGGCATCCGCCCATTTTCCCACGTCGGCGGCCGTGGAGAAGAGCCCCGCGTGGCCGGCGACGCCTCCCAGGAGAAAGGCGTGCTCATCGTGGACTTCCCCCCGGAGCTGCCGCCGCCTGACGGGGCAGATCTCGGTGGAGGCGATGGAGGTCACCAGATGTTTGGCACCTGTCGATTCCCAGGTCTGGACCGGGATGAACGCGGTCGATTTCAGGTCGAGTGGCCGCGCGATGCGTTCGGATAGAAGCGTATCCAACGGTGCGTTCAGGGCGCGCTCCAGCCACCAGCCGAGCAGGAGATACCCGAGATCCGAGTAGATGGCTTCGGTCCCGCGTTCGCGTACGAGGGGTTCATGTGCAATCCATTCCAGGAGTTTTTCCCGGACTCCTTCTCCTCCGGGCTCCATGTGCGCGTGACGCTCGATGGTCCACTCAAGATAGGGGCGCCAGTCGGGGAGTCCGGAACGGTGCGAGAGGAGTTCGCCGAGGGTGATTTCAGCGTGTCGTCCGTGCTTCATCTCCGGCAGCTGGCCGCAGACGGGTTCGTTGAGATCCAGCCACCCTTCGGTGAAGCCCTGCATTGCGAGGGTTCCGACCGTCATGGGCTTGGTCAAGGAGGCCAGGTCGAATCGGGTCTTCAGCGTGACACGAGGCGCGGAATCACGGGATTCGATGTGCCCGTACGGTTGTCCGAAGACCTCCTGACCGGCGACGGCGACACGGAGCGTGGCTCCCGAGTACACCGGCCCCGTGGCCTGTCGCATCATTCGCTCGACTGTTTCAAAAGATGCGCTCATCACTCTCTCACCCAGGGGCCCACAACCTGCATGGTGGCTGAATGGGTCTCCAGTTTCACATGTGCTCCGAGTGGAAGCATCCAGTTCGGAGATTGATGTCCGACTGGGAGGCCCCCGACCACCGGACACGCGATTGTGTCCGCCAGTTCCAACCACAGGGAATCGAGCCATTTCGATTCGCCCTCTGGGACCTGGGTAAATGCTCCGAGCACGATGGCTCCCGCTTCTTCCAGTCCACAGGCGTGGCGCAACTGCTGAAGACATCGGTCCAGGCGGTAGACTGATTCGCCGACGTCTTCGAGGAATACGATGGCACCCCGGAGGTCTGGCGTCCAGGGAGTCCCTGCCATGGACGCGAGCATTGTCAGGTTTCCACCGCGCAGTGGCCCTTCTGCGGAACCTTCCTGAAGCACTTGCATGCGGTCGGAGGGGAGAAGCACAGCCGGTCCCGTTCCGCGCAGCATGCGTGCGCATTGCTCGAGAGAGGTTGTGTCGAGATCTCCCAGCTGGGATACGACGGGCCCGTGCCAGGAACGGATTCCCTGACTTGCGAGGACTCCCTGGAGGACGGTCAGATCGCTGAATCCGATCAGCGGGAGGGGGCGTTTCGAGAGATCCCGGAGGTTCGGAGCGATTCGGATGGCGCCGTATCCCCCTCGTCCACACCAGATTCCGTCCACATCCGGAGAGTCGAACGCCCGGTGAATGGCATCCAGTCGACAGGCGTCGGGACCTGCGAGATAGCGATCACTCTCCCGGGGAAGATCCACGGACACGTCAAATCCGAAGTGGTTTTCCAGAATCGATTTTCCGCTCTCCAGCCGCTTCAGATCGATGCGTCCGCTGGGCGCGACGATACGGATTCGTGCACCGGGACCCAGTGCGATGGGAGCATTCGGGGTGTCGCCAGAGTGGGGCATCAGCGGATTCCCTGTGGAAGGGTCATGTTCAGACAGGTTCAGCGGAGTCGTTTCCAAGTGACCGTGCCGCCACCACTCGAAACGGGAAAGTGGAGCTCCATTTGAATGGGGCCTTTTCGTGCGTCGATCCACCATTTGTCGGTGGGGAAGGTCTCGCCCCGGTTTCGAGTCGCGTGCATCACATTGCGATAGCTCTTTCCATTGGTTGCCTTGAAGCGGGCGAGCTTCGCATGGCGAACAAAGGCCATCGCGTCGTCCGGGTAGCGAGTGACCGTGGCCTTCTTGTTCACTTTCTTCACGTCGAGAAGGGGGATCATCTTCGCGGCCTCCTCCGGGCTCGCCGTGGGATTGGGGCGGAGCCGATCCAGCCAGTGGATGTCGTAGAATTCATTGCCCTGAATGAAATATTCCACCTGGTGATAGCGTTCACGCGGTTCGAGTTCGAGCACGACAAACACGATTCGAGCCGCGTTCTTCCCGTACTTTTCGACTTCCTGAACCGTCCAGGTCTCCTGGTTGATCGCGGGCTCGTTTCCGGGTTCATTGACCGTTCTTTCGAATGTCCACTCCGTGCCCACCTTGGTCCATGCCCGGAACATCGAGTTTGGCTTCGCGAGGGCGGTTGAGGCGCTCAGAATGATGGCTGTGGTCAGCAGGACACGCATGCATTTTCTCAAGAATCACCTTCTCTTTGCTGGGGTGGAGGGGTCCAGGCGGTTGTCGCCACGTTCGACCGTCTCACCCATGCCATTATGCCATGTTAGCTCAGGAGTTCGAAGAGGGCATCTTTCGCTTTCGCACGAGGGAGATGACTTCTCGGAGTTCGGGGGCACGGAGGAGCCAGGCCATGCCCCCGTAGACGGTCATGCCCGCCACGACGAGGAGTGTGATGGAGAGGGCCAGATCGCTCCGACTGGGTGCATGCGCGATGTCCAGGGCCTCCGCCCCCAGGTGGACGACCGCGGCCATCGCGATCGCGGCGATCGCGGTTCGGAGAAGGGAGTGAACCAGCGTCGTCGTCCCCAGCCCTCCGAGCCGATTGCGGAGGATCCACCAGAGGAGCAGCCCATTGACGATTGCGGCGATGCCGCCTGCGAGAGCAATGCCCCCCTGTTTCAGGGGCTCGGCGAGAGCGAAGCAGAGCGCTGCGTGGAGAATCATGACTCCGCCAGCGATGAGGGTGGGCGTCTTGATGTCCTGCATGGAGTAGAAGGTCTGGGTGATGATGCGGCTCCACGCGATGGGAAAGATCCCCACTGCATGGAAGACCAGGGCGAATGAGGTCATGGCGGTGGACTCCGCGGAGAACTCGCCGAATTCGAAGAGAACCCGAATGATGGGAGTCGCGAGAAGAAGGAGGCCGATGCTCGCTGGGATCGTGACAAAACCGATGATTCCGGTGGAAAACCGGAGCGTATCCTTCAATGCAGTGTGATCTCGTCGGACGACCTGGTCGCTCATGACCGGGAGGATCACGGTCGTGATCGACACCGCGAAGACTCCCAGCACGAGTTCTTGAAGTCGGAGCGAGTATTGCAGTGAGGACACCCCTCCTTCTTCGAGACCGCTCGCCACAAACTGGGCGACGAGGACATTGACCTGGTAGATTCCCGCGGCGAATGCTCCCGGAATGAACAGGAGGGCGACACGTCTCACCCCGGCTCCAAAGGCGAAGAGCGGGCGGATGCGCAATCCCAGTCCGCGCAGATAGGGCACCTGGAAGAGCAACTGCCCGATTCCCCCGGCGCTGAAGCCCCAGGCGAAGGCATGCGATGGATCTTCGAACTGATCATGAAAGAGGAGCACGGTGCCGATGATGGCGAGGTTGAGCAGAACCGGCGTGAAGGCGCTGGGCGCGAAGATTCGGAAGGAATTCAGGATGGCCTGGAGGATCGCGGCGAGGCTCACAATCGTGAGATACGGCCACATGATCTGGGTCAGGAGGATCGTGAGCTCCAGTTTTCCGTCGGTGTCCGCGAATCCGGGGGCGATCCAGTGCACCAGCGTCGGCGTGGCGAGGACACCGAGGATCGTCACTCCGGTGACAACGAAGCTGAACAGGGTCACGAACTGGGAGAGGAAGAGGTTCATCTCCTCCCGGGAATGCTTCTCCCGGAACTCGGCGAAGATGGGCACGAACGCGGCGGTCATGGCTCCTTCTGCGAGCATTCTCCGGAACATGTTGGGGATGACGGAGGCGATGCCGAAGGCGTCGGAGGCCATGCCTGTTCCGAGATAGAGCGCTCGGATCTGTTCGCGCACGAGTCCCAGTACGCGTGATAGGAGAGTCAGGAGCGTCATGACGCCCGCGCCTCGCAGCACGGACTTCTTGTCGCTGTGTTCATCCTCGGGGTGTTCGGTGCTCATGACCTCTGGGAGTGTGGATGGACCGGTTCCATTGGTTTGGATTGTCGCCTGTGCAAGGGTTCTGTCCACAATTCCCGGGCGATCATTCCGAGCGTTTGGCCTCTTCCCACAGTCTCTCGAGTTCTTCTGCACTGGCGTCGCCGGTGGCGACTCCCTGTGAGCGGAGAGAGGATTCGACGTGGGCGAAGCGGCGTGAAAAGCGATCAATGGTGGTACGGAGAGCCGATTCGGGGTCGATGCCCCGGTGCCGTGCGAAATTGGCGAGGGTGAAGAGGAGGTCGCCGAGCTCCGCCTCCACGTCCGCTTCTCGTTTCCCGGCGATCGCGTCCCGCAATTCCTGGATTTCTTCTTCGACCTTGTCGAGGACCTCTTCGGAATAGTTCCAGTCGAACCCCACTCGCGAGGCTTTTTCGGTGACCCGGGCGGCTCGGAGGAGAGCGGGAAGCGCACGGGGAACTCCGGAGAGCGCCCCTTTGCCTTCACGCGCCTTGATCTGCTCCCAGCTGGCGCGAACCTCGTCGGCAGTGTGGAGCGTTTCGTCTCCGAACACATGCGGGTGACGTCGGGTCATCTTGTCACAGATGGCGCGGGCGACATCGTCGAGGGAGAATTCCCCCTCTTCCTTCCGGATCTGGGCCTGGAACACGATTTGAAGCAGAAGGTCTCCGAGTTCTTCGCAATGGACCGAGGGATCGCCGCCATCGATCGCGTCGATGACCTCGTGCGCCTCCTCCAGGGTGTACTGACGGAGGCTCTCGAGAGTCTGCTCCCGATCCCAGGGACACCCTTCGGGCGCACGGAGCTTCTCCATGATCGCTTCGAGTTCTCGGACTGGATCCGGGTCGCTCATGGCTGTCCTGTGGGGCGAGGCGTGGGGAGCGTCGCGGGAAGAACTGGGCCAAAGGTGACGATTCCTGCGTCTTCCAGGGCATGAAAATCACCGCCGATGGGCGCCCACGCTCGCATCCACGTCATGGAGCGGGGTCCTCTCTGGTCGATGCGAAAGAGATTCATGGTCCAGCGATCCTGAAGGGTTGGAGCGGTCTCCACTCCCGGGATGTCCGCGAAGGGAATCGAGATCTCTGCCGACCATCCGGTGTCGGTGTCTCCTTCGAGATTCAGCGTTCCGTCCACATGGACGGCCGCCTGGACGGTGGAGTTCCACTCTGCAGCCTTCTCCCAGGAGGGTTTACGATGCTCCGTGAAATGGGCATCGAAGAGGGCTCCAGTGGGTGCGACCTGAATTTCGAGATAGTCTTTTCCGTCCCCGTCCGGGTCGAGAAAGACCTCGACCACATCGGCCTTCCACAGGGTCTCGTCCCGACGGGTGAATGGCGAGGCGATGTCGGCGTCCTTGACTTCAAATCCGATGTAAAGATGCGTGTCTGACCAGAGCATGCGTGCCCGTGTGCGGATGCTTCCGTCCCCTTTTCGACCATCGGGGCGCAGGAAGACCCGGCTCCGAAACGCCTGCTTCCAGACCGCCTCGTCGAGCTTGCCGTCCAGGACGGGGGCCACCGTGATCTTTCGTGCGGTGTAGCGCGGGGGCTTTTTCTTTTTTCGAGTGGCTTTGCTGGCGACTCCATGGGTCGAAATCGGCAGTCGAACCACTTCGGCCCGATGATCCTTGTGCGCGGGGCTCGCGCCTGCGTCCAGGATGGGCATGCGATCGTTCGCCTGTCCTTGTTTCCATGCCTCGGCATTGAAGAGTCCGACGTGAAGAATGGCCTCACCAGCATCGAACTTGGAGTCGAGCTTGATCCGCTGGACGTCCCGGATGATCTGTCCTTTCTCCCAGCGCGCGATGGGGTGAAGTCCCCGAACGGGTTCATGATCGAGGAGCTGTCGGTGTCCCCTTTGTTCCAGATGCCCGAACACGGTCCAGGCACCGGGGGGCTGCTCGAGGGCTTCCCAGTACCAGGTGATGGAAAGGTGTTTTCCCGGCTTGAACGGGCCTTTGGGGATGTCCACGCCGAGCAATCGGACCTGTCCGTCGAAGTTGATGTCCAGTCGGGTGGACATCTTCGGGGCTTCGGTGAGGAGGGATTCGTGCAGCTGTCGAATCTGAGATTTCGTGAGGATCAGCTCCCGTGGCTTTTCACATCCGTTTAGGAAAAAGAGTCCACAGAGAGCCAGTGAAATGACCAGTGCGGGGTGTTTGGGGAGCTTCATGGGGGCCGTCTCCAGGACTCTCACGGAGGGATCGGTGTACTGGAGTTGAGAGAGCATTGCAACTGGAGTGGATCCGGGACTTGCTCACGGCACAGGAGGTCGTTAAAGTACACCCGCTTCAGGGGGCCGAAGCATCATAAACGAGGTAAGTGATGGCGCGTTCAATGCAAGGGTTGCTGGGTATCTGTCTGTGTTTTCTTCTCACGGGATGTGCGGGTGGCTCGAGTTCGAGTGGCTCGAGCGAGAGCGGAGAGGAACTCGACGTCTCTGGATCGGACAGTGAAGAATCCACGGATGCGGAGGAGACGGAAGGCACCGGCAAGGAAACGGGCTCGGAGGGGGATGTGACCCCGGAGATTCCCGAGGGTCAGACCTGCGCGGTGGATACCAACGCCGGGTGCTCAGCCGAGAAGGTCTGCTGCGATTTTGGCGGCGTCTTCAATTGCGTGCTCCCCGAAGATTGCTTCCGCGCTCCCGATGTTCAGACCTGTGCCAATGACACCGAGTGTGGTGTGGGCATGGAATGCTGCCAGGTCCAGGGATTGGATTACAGTGAATGCGTGGAGGCAGGCACCTGTCCCGACGACGTTGGAACCGGCGGTGGCGCTGGCTGTGGGCCGGGCGAGTGCGCCGGAGCCTATGTGTGCTGTGCGACGGGAGAGGGAACCGATTGTGTGCTTCAGACGAGCTGCACGGAAGTCGGAGGCGTCATGGTCTGTGATGCCAGTGCCGATTGCATGGGTGGATTTGAATGCTGTGACCTCGGCTCGTTGATGGGCTGCGTTCCGAACGGCGCCTGCGGCAGCGGGGGCGGGACCTCAGGTGGCGGTACCGGAGGGGGCGCGGCGTGTGGTTCGGATGTCGACTGCGGTGCGGGCGAAGAATGCTGTGATCCCCTCGGTCTGGGTCTGGGTGGAAGCTGTGTCGCCCAGGGAACCTGTGCCGGCGGTGGCGGAGGTGGCGGAGGTCTGGGTGCATGCACCTCGGATGTGGATTGTTCCGGCGCGCAGGTCTGCTGTGATCTCGGAGGGTTTGGAATCGCGTTCTGCCTCGATGCGGGCCTTTGCCCCACAGGCGGGAGTGGCGGCGGAAGTGGGGGCGGTGGAGGCGTATGCACGGCCGACGGCGACTGCTCCGGAACGGAGATCTGCTGTGACCCCACGGGTCTTGGACTCGGTGGAACGTGTTCGGAGCCGGCAGACTGTTCGGGACTCGGTGGAGGTTCCGGCGGCGGATTGGGAGGCGATTGCAGTTCCTACTGGGATTGCGGTGGCGACGATGTCTGTTGCGACTCCTTCCTCGGAACGATGTGCAGTCCTGAACTCTTGTGTGGATTCGCGGGGACCGAACTGGGTCCCAAGACCTCCTGCGCCGACAGCTCCACCTGTGGTGCGGGCGAGTCGTGTTGTGATCCGTTCTCCGAGGGGCAGACATTCTGTGCGCCACAGAATCTCTGCGGAACCACCGGGGTCGACGACTCCTGCACAGCGGACTCCGACTGCTCCGGTGGACAGGTCTGCTGCAAGGACGAGACGGGCGAGTCGACTTGTGAGGATGCTTGTGAAGCCGCGGAGGAGACGGGAGCCGAGGAGACCGGCGCGGAAGAGACCGGTGCGGAAGAGACCGGTGGTGAAGGGGAGACGAGCGCCGGGGCCTGTGTCAATCCGGCAGATACGGCATTGCTGGACAGTCTGGGCGAAGCTGGTTTGACGGAGATTGGCGAGAGCTGTGGTCCGGGTTGCTTTCTTTCCGGCGATAAAAAGGGCTGCTTCGGGGATTGTTATTCCGATAATGGTTTTAGCGATGCCTGCTCCGAGTGCTTCGGCGAGATCGGGGCATGCACCATGGATAATTGCCTGGATGGGTTCTCTGCGGATGAAGCCTGCATTGAGGTGGAGTGCCAGCCCGCCTTTGATGCCTGCTCCGGCATCTAGTCCTCAAAAAACAGACTCTTTTTTCGGGGGTTTCCGGCGCGTGCGTGGGCTCTATGCCTGGGAGCGGGCCGCGAGGATCTGACGGTAGTCTTCTGCGTCCAGGATCCGAACGCGACACATCTCTGCGAGCCGTGAGTAAATACGGGATCCCACGCGCTCCGCGAGGATCGGTTGCGCCACGCGTCTCTTGAGTTGTTCGACCTGCTCTGGGTTGAAGGGATCCCGAACGGTTCCCGGCTTCTCCGTCCCCGCATCCGCGCCTCGGCGGAGCGGATAGTTGGTGGTGAAGAACGTGCTGACGCCCGCGTTGTAGCGACGGTTGACGAGCGCGTCCAATACGGAGATCTCCCATTCCGTCGCCCGCCCCTTGCCGAGTTCGT
>CAVOCR010000026.1:0-10681 GCA_963694245.1 Myxococcota bacterium | reverse complement strand
CGTCCTTCACCAGATGGACGGACACGTCCTCCCAGCTCAATCCCTTGTGGTGAAGCGCGATGCGGACACGCCAGGAACAGGACGAACGGAAATAACCGTGGAGGGTGAATTCCATGCCCCGCCCTAGTTCGGGTCCACGACGGTCTGCACGATCCGACCAAAGAGGCTCGCGCCGTCCTTGAACATCTCGATCTCGACCGTATCCCCGTACTGCATGAAGGGCGTGATGAACTCCCCTGTGTCGATCTTCTCCAGCATCCGCTTTTCCGCCAGGCAGGAGGAACCGCGACTCAAGTCCTTGTTGCTCACCGTACCGCTTCCGACGATGGAACCCGCGGCCAGACCGCGGGTCTTCGTCACGTGCGCGAGGAGCTCATGAAAGCTGAAATGCATCTCCGGTCCGGCATCGGGGTTCCCGTAGAACTCTCCGTTCAACCAGGTCTCCAAAGGCAGATGCACCCGGCCGTTTTGGAGCGAATCGCCGAGCTCGTCCGGCGTGATCGCGAACGGCGAGAAGGCGCTCGATGGCTTCGAGCAGAAGAAGCCGAAGCTCTTCGCCAGCTCGCCAGGGATCAGGTTCCGGAGACTCACATCGTTGCAGAGCATGTAGAGGCGAATGTGCTTCTCCGCCTCATCCACTCCCATCCCCTGCGGGGTGTCTCCCATCACGACGGCGAGCTCGGACTCGAAATCCACGCCCCACGAGAGGTCGGGCGCGGGAATGTCGTCGCGCGGTCCGAGAAAGGTGTCGCTGCCGCCCTGATAGACAAGGGGGTCGGTCTCGAGGGTGGCCGGAGGCTCCGCATTCCGCGCCTTGCGCACCAGCACGATGTGATTGATGTACGCGCTCCCGTCGATCCAGGAATACGCCCGGGGAAGCGGACTCTCCAGGGTCGACTGGTCCAACGCGAAGGCGCCGGGACATGTGCCGGCATTCAACGCATCGCTCATCGCGCGCGCTTCTCCGATTCGAGCGTCCCACTCATCGAGAAGAGACTGCATCGTGGAAGCCACACCGGTCGCGAGAACGGCAGTGGAGTTGTCGCGAGAGACAATGAGCAGCTCTCCATCCCGGGTTCCGTTTCGGCGGGTTGCAAACTTCATCCATTCCTCCTGAGTTTCGGGTCCACGCGTCGTCGCTGGACCGGCGGATGGTATCGACGGCCTCAGGGATCCACAACCCCCAACTTGGGGGATTGAAACCACCTCTCAAACGTCCAAAAGTTCCGGGGAACAGTTTCACTTCGCAGCCGAGAGCGGGTGTGATAGGAAATCCCGCCTGAAACGTATCGAGGGAACATCACATGCATTTCATGAACCTGAAAATCGCCCATCTTCGTCCCCATGTCCTGGCGCAGATCAGACCCGCGCTCGAGGCCCTCGGACTCCCCACGGACATTGCCCTCGCGCCCTCGCCCAATCCAGAGATGGGCGACCTCGGATTCCCCTGCTTTCCCTTCGCAAAGATCGCCCGCAAGGCGCCCCAGGCGATCGCCCAGGAAATCGCCGAGGCCATCCAACCCGATGATTTGATCGAAGCCATCGTCGCCGTCGGACCCTATGTGAACTTCCGATTCAACCCGACCGCCATCACCGGGATCGTCATTCAAGAGGCACTCCAGGAAGGCTTTGGAGGAGGCGGAATCCCCGAATCGGAACGTCATCACTGGATGATCGAATACTCTGCGCCGAACACCAACAAGCCCCAGCACCTCGGCCACGTTCGCAACAACGTGATCGGATGCTCCGCGAGTCGAATTCTGGAGTTTGCGGGTCATACGGTGACGCGAGTGAACCTGATCAACGATCGGGGGATTCACATCTGCAAATCCATGCTCTCCTATGCTCAGAACGGAAAGGGAGCGACCCCGGAGAGCACGGGGATCAAGGGAGACCACTTCGTAGGCGACTGGTACGTGCAGTTTGAACGCGATCTCGCCACGGAATATGCGGGCTGGCTGGAGACGGACGCTGCCCAGCAGGCCTTCACGAACTGGCAGGGCTCCCGCGCCGGCAAGCAGGCCATGGAGGCCCAGCAGAAGGGAAAGGGCGGCGATCCCTGGGCGGTCTTCTCGAAGGGTCATCGCCAGAGCTGGTTCAACACCGATTCCTCCCTCGGAAGAGAGGCCCGGGAGATGCTGCTCCGCTGGGAAGACGGAGACGAGGAGACGGTCGCGCTCTGGCGAACCATGAACCAATGGGTGTTCGATGGATTTGATGCCACCTACAAGCGCCTCGGCGTCACCTTCGATCGCGTCTATCATGAGAGTCAGACCTATCTCCTCGGAAAGGAGATCGTGGACCAGGGACTGAAAGACGGCGTCCTCCACTCCCTGGAGGATGGAGCCGTTGTCTTTGACCTCGAGAAGATCGGCAAGACAGGCCAGAAAGTACTGCTCAGAAGCGATGGAACGAGCGTCTACATGACCCAGGATCTCGGAACCGCCGTACAACGCTTCGAAGATGTCGGAATCGACCGGATGGCCTATGTGGTCGCGGACGAGCAGACCTACCACTTCGAAGTCCTCTTCGGCGTTCTTGGAGCGCTGCGAGAGAAGCTCAAGGGAGCCTGCCATCACCTGAGCTACGGGATGGTTCATCTGCCGGAAGGCAAGATGAAAAGTCGCGAAGGGAAAGTCGTCGATGCGGATGATCTGATGGACGGGATGCGGGATCTCGCCCTCGAAGAGATCCACGCGAGAGAAGCCGCAAACGCCGAATCCCGCCCCGACCACGTCCCCCTGGAAGAAGCGGAGGCACGGCACCGCGCAGAGGTCATCGGACAAGCAGCGCTCAAATACTATCTGCTGAACTTCACGCCTCAGGCCACGATCACCTTCGACCCCCAGCGCTCCATCGACTTCCTGGGACAGACGGGACCCTACTGCCTCTATGCGTGTGCTCGCGTGAAGAGCCTGTTGCGAAAATCCGATCAGCCGGTCTCCCCGGACTCCTGGTCCGCGGAGAGCGCGGCTCTGCTCGGATCTCCATTGGAGGCTGCTGTCATTCGGGAGCTTCAGGCCTTTCCGACGGTGGTGAACTTCGCAGCCGCGCATCACGACACGAGCAAAATCGCCGATCAGGTCTATCGAATCGCCAAGACGTTCAGCAGCCTCTACAACGATCGCGAGCACCAGATCGTCGGCAATCCAGACGCCGCGCTGGGAGCAGCACGTCTCCTCCTCGCGACCGCAGTTGCCCGAACCATCGCCACGGGCCTGTCCCTCCTCGGAATTGAAACCCTCGACAGCATGTAAGCCCAGGTTTCAATCCTCTCGAGGAGACTTCCGTTTCCCGGAATATTTTTTCCCCCTTTTTGGTTATTCTTCTTCATCGGAGCTCTTCTGCGGGAGAGGTTCGAGAATGATTGGTTTCCTTTCAATTGGAGAAAACACGTGAAGAATCTCACTTCCCTTCTGAGCGCCGCGGGCTTCGTACTCGCGACCACTGCTGCACCTACTCTGGCCTCGGCCGACACCCCCATTCACGATCTGACCCCCGAGCACTGGGCGGGAGAAGTCGCCGAAGCAGGCTGTGGAAAGGGTGGATGCGGAAAAAAAGCAGACGACAAGAAGGACGATAAGAAAGACGAAAAGAAAGACGAAAAGAAAGACGAAAAGAAGAAGGACAAGAAAGGTTCGGAGGCGTCCTGCGGAAAGGGCGGTTGCGGCTGATCGACTTCTCTTGAACGAACCCGGGTCCCCGTCTTCACGGCGGGGACCCTCTTTTTTTTGCCCATGACACGATTCTCCCAGATTCACGACATCGATCTCCAGGGCCACGGCGTCGGGCTCCGACGTCCTCATTTCGAACATGTGGAGGCGTTTGTCGGGAGCGTTGATTTCCTGGAAATCGTTCCCGAAAACTTCATGGCCTTCGGCGGGGAACCGCTTGAAGTCCTGGATCGGGTTCGCGCGACACATCCCATCGTGTCGCACGGAGTCAATCTCTCCGTCGGCGGAGACATGCCCCTCGACAGCGAATATCTCGCCGATCTCAAGGCGCTCTGTGACCGCATCGACTCCCCCTTCTTCAGCGATCACTGCTGCTACACGGCCCTGGGAGGGACCTGGTTTCACGATCTCCTTCCCATGCCCTTCAGTGAAGAAGCCGTCCACCACGTGGCCGGGAGAGCCCGCGAGGCCGCGGAGCGAGTAGAGCGCCCCCTTGCGCTCGAAAACATCAGCTACTACGCCGTGATGCCCGGATCCGGACTCTCTGAAGCCCAGTTTCTGACCGCCGTTCTGGAAGAAGCCGACTGTGGACTGCTTCTGGACGTGAACAACATCATCGTCAACAGCCACAATCACGGGGAGGACCCCGAGACCTTTCTGGATTCGATCCCCCTGGACCGAGTCGTTCAAGTCCACATGGCCGGACACTCGGAGCTCTCGCAACCCGCCATCCGTTTTGACGACCATGGCTCGGCGATTTCCGAAGAGGTTCTCGCGCTCTACAAGAGCCTGATCCAGCGGATCGGGTCCATCCCCACCCTGATGGAATGGGACAACAACATTCCTTCCGTGGAGGAGTTGATCGCGGAGGCCGCGAAGACGCGTGCCGCGGAGGCCGAAGTCCTGGCGCAGCGGGGGGATGCATGAGCGATCTCCAGACGTTCTTCAACGCCATGCGACCCTTCCTGATGGGTTCCACAGAACTTTCCGAGGTGGAGGAGGCCCTGGGCGAAAGTCCAAGTGGATCCGAGCGATTCGCGTTCTATCCCGGACTCGTCGCATGGGGACACAGCGGATTTGTCGAGAAGCTCTATCCCATGACCCTTGCCCGACTGGGCGAAGACCGAAGCGACGACCTCATCGACCTCTATGGGGAAACCCATCCCCCGAACCACTGGGAGCCCAACCAGGTGGGAGCGCGTTTCCCCGAGTTCCTGGAAGCCCAGCCGGATGTCCCCGCATGGATCGCCGAGCTCGCACGCTACGAATGGTTCGAGTTCGCGGTCTACCTCGATCGCAGTGATACTGCGGCGCCTTCCGATGGCCGTCTCATCGTCAACCCCACCCTGCATGCCCTTCCATTCACCCATGACGTCCCCGCATGGGTGGCATCAGGTGCTTCTGACACCCCCGACTCCACGCCGCCTGAAGAAAAAGAACACTTCCTCGTGATCTACCGACACCCGGGATCGCACATGTGTCGATTCATGGAAGTGACCCCCTGGATCCAGATCGTCGTGACGGCCCTCGAGGCCGACCGGGACCCCGTGGAAGTGGCCGTGGAAGCCGGCGCCCCTCCCGACCAGGCACGTGAAGTCGTCGCAGATCTCCGGGAGCGTGGTCTTCTTCTCGGCGACGTTTGATTGAATTGCCTTCATCGCTCCTCTAGGCTCGAACTCACCTCGGGCGCTGATGCCCATTTTGGAGTCGATTCATGAGACACATCTTTCATCTCATCCTCATTGGATTGCTGGCGCTCGTATTGACCGGTTGTGGAAGCGAGACCGATGGCGGTGGCGGAAGCACCACGGGCGAAGAAACCGGCGAGACCGGAGAAGCCGGCGAGACCAGTGAGACCGGAGAAACCGGCGAGACCGCGGAGACGGGCGAGACCGCGGAGACGGGCGAGACCGCGGAGACCGGAGAGTCCGAAGAGACCGGAGAGTCCGAAGAGACCGGAGAAATCTGTGTGTCCGATTGCCTTGGGCTTCAATGCGGGGACGACGGATGCGGCGGCTCCTGCGGAGAATGCGGAGACGGCCAGATCTGCAGTGGAGGCGAATGCCTCTGTGTTCCCCAATGTGACGGGGCCTGTGGAGACGACGGATGCGGAGGATTCTGTGGATCCTGTGATACCGGATCCATCTGCACCGCGGAGGGATGCGCCTGTGTCCCCGACTGCGAGGCCAAATCCTGCGGGGACGACAGCTGTGACGGATCCTGTGGCGCATGCGCCGGGGGACTGGATTGCGTGGAGAACCAGTGCATCTGTGTCCCCGACTGCAACGACAATGATTGCGGAGACGACGGATGCGGAGCTCCCTGCGGATTCTGTGAGGAAAACCAGCTCTGTACTCAGGGAGTCTGCACCTGTGTTCCCGACTGCGCCTTCAAGCAATGCGGAGACGATGGGTGCGAGGGCTCCTGTGGGGCATGCGCGCCGGGATTCGGATGCACACCTGGAAACATCTGTGAATGCGTTCCCGACTGCACCGACAAGGAATGCGGAGACGATGGGTGTGGAGGTGTCTGCGGAGAGCTCGCGGGTGCATGCATCCCTGGAATGGAGTGCATGGATGGAACCTGCGTGGTGATGTGCCAGCCCGACTGCACGGACAAGAACTGCGGAGACGATGGATGCGGCGGAACCTGCGGAGACCTCGGAGGCCAGTGTAGCGAGGGACTCACCTGTCTCGAGGGCGCCTGTACGTGTGTCCCCGCATGCGAAGGAAAATCCTGTGGAGAAGACGGGTGTGGGAGCACCTGCGGGGAGTGCAGCGAAAACTTGAGCTGCGTCGAAGGGCAATGCGCTTGCGTTTCCGACTGCACCGACAAGGAGTGCGGAGACGATGGGTGCGGGGGTGTCTGCGGGGCCGATCCCCTGGGCGCATGCAATGAGGGACTCGACTGCGTGGACGGAACATGCACCTGCATCCCCGACTGCAACGGCAAGGAGTGTGGGGACAACGGATGCAGCGGCTCCTGTGGAGACTGTGGTCCGGAGAGCACCTGCAGCAACGCCGGAATCTGTGAGGAGGATGAAGTCACGGTCACCTGTCCCCCGGAGGGACCCTTCGGAACGACCGTGAACACGGTCATGCAGGATTTGACGCTGACCGACTGCGACGGAGACCCCTACGCCCTGCATGCGCTGTGCTCCCAGGACGCCGCGCTCCTCGTGATGTACGCCGAGTGGTGAAGCAGCTGTCAAAACTTCGCCAGTTCGGCGGAGGCCCTCTACCAGAGCTACTCGGACAAGAACTTCGAGATGGTGTATGTGATCAACTCCTTCAACGCAGGGAGCCCAGTCATCGCGTCTCAATGCAGCGCAGTGAAAGCCAACCATGGATTCACCATGCCGGTTCTCTTCGATCCCCTGAACACCATCAACGGGCCGCCCTGGAACTACCCACAAAACCATCATTTCAGCCTGATGGTTCCTGGAAACGAAATCGTATACCAGGGGAGCAGCACTTCTCAGATGGAGAGCGCGTTGGAGGCCATTCTGGGGAATTGATCCGGGGACGCATTCCCCCTCCAAAACGGCGCTTGGCAAGTCGGAGGGGGCCTCGTACACTGGCGCTCCTTCAAAGTCACTGCAGGAGTCATGCTCGTGAAGACAACCAACGCCGAGATCGATCAGGCCATCGCCGACCTTCAAGCGGAGAAGACCCGCTTCGCCCGAGAAACCGTGGGTGAACGCCTCGCCATGATCCGGCGAATCAAGAAGACCTTTCCAAAAGTCGCGAAGGAATGGGTGGCCGCGAGCTGCCAGGCAAAAGGAATCGTCCCCGGAACTCACGCAGAAGGCGAAGAGTGGCTGGGGGGGCCGATGGTCATCATCCGAAACATCCGCCTGCTTGAAGAGACGCTGCTCTCGATTGAACGCACTGGCCGGCCCCCATTCCACAAATCCAACCTGAAGGCGCGGCCGGATGGACAGGTGGTCGCCAACGTGTTCCCCGCCACGGCGTATGAAAAGCTGATGTTCGTGGGAACCACTGCGGAGATCTGGATGCAGCCGGATCAAACCGTCGAGAGCACTTTTGAGGAGATGGGTCGAGAATACCGGGACACGAACCGCAATGAACGCGAAGGGCTGGTCTCCCTCGTCCTCGGAGCCGGCAATGTCAGCTCGATTGGCCCGATGGACGCCTTCTACAAGCTCTACACGGAGAGTCGGGTCTGCATCCTGAAGATGAACCCCGTCAACGCATACCTGGGGCCCCTGATCGAAAAAGGCCTGAAGCCCTTGATCGATGCGAATCAACTGCGGGTTGTCTATGGCGGAGCCGACGTCGGCGGGTATCTCTGCACGCACGCGGGAATCGATGACATCCACATCACAGGAAGCGATCGAACCCACGACGCGATCGTCTGGGGAGTCGGAGAAGACCAGGCTCGAAACAAGGAAGCCAACACGCCGATCTGCACCAAGCCCATCACGAGTGAGCTGGGGAACGTGAGCCCGGTGATTCTCGTCCCGGGGCCCTGGACCAAAAACGACATCCGATTCCAGGCGGAAAACATCGCCTCCATGGTGGTCAACAACGCCAGTTTCAACTGCAACGCGGCGAAGCTTCTCATCACCCAGGACTCCTGGGATCTCCGCCAGAATGTACTCGACGAACTGGGGGATCTCTTCGATACGCTCCCGTCACGCAAGGCCTACTATCCGGGAGCTCAGGATCGGTATGACACCTTCCTCAAAGCGCACCCTGAAGCGCAGGCACACGGGAAACGAACGGACGACATCGTCCCCTGGACACTCATCCCCGGACTGGACCACGCAGATGAGAACGAGATGGCATTCAACACGGAAGCCTTCTGTGGTGTTCTCAACGAAGTGACGCTCCCCGCCACGGATCCTGCCCAGTATCTTCGAGACGCCGTGAACTTCTGCAACGAACGCGTCTGGGGCACTCTGAACGCGTGCATCCTGATTCACCCGACCACCGCCAGGGAGCCGGCAATGAAGCAAGCCCTGGATGACGCCATCCGGGATCTCCAATACGGAACCATCGGAGTGAACCTCTGGCCCGCGCTGGGCTATGGGATCACGGTGACTCCCTGGGGTGCACACCCGGGCCATACGCTCGACGACATCCAGAGCGGAATCGGGTTCGTGCACAACACGATGATGTTTGAAAACATCCAGAAAGGAGTCGTCCGTGGCCCCTTCCGCATCTCACCGAAGCCCGCATGGTTCCCGACCAACAGGCAAGCGGTCTCCATCGGAAAGAAGCTGACGGCGTTTGAGTCTGGACCGGGTTTCGGTGGATTCCTCGGCGTCGTCTCATCAGCCGTCCGCGGGTGATTTCCTGCGACAAGGCCC
The DNA here is from genome assembly GCA_963694245.1 of Myxococcota bacterium. Lineage (GTDB taxonomy): Bacteria > Myxococcota_A > UBA9042 > JABWCM01 > JABWCM01 > CAVOCR01. Next base: position 1,672 of record CAVOCR010000026.1, on the reverse strand, counting down.
GCTGATGCCCGATGCCCTCCGTCATTTCCCTGTGCTCCTGATTGCGCTGATGGTGACGGTTGGGTGTGACGTTTCGACCTCCGAGCCCCGCGACGAGAGAGCCCCGGACACGCGAGAGCCCACACACTGGAGCGATGCCCCCATTGCCTCGCCTGCACTGCGCATGGTGCGACTCCGAGCGTGGCCGGGAGCCGGGATTCAACTTACCCTCGCCGGGACAGATGCCGCCGATGCCACCCTGCTGGACGCAGACGGTGCGCCGCTTCCCGACCAGATCGCCCACCCCGTGAACCCCTCCCACGGACTGACCCTGCTCGCGCTCCGCGGAGATCCTTCGAATGGAGAGATTGCGCTCGCGGATGCGCTCCTGGAAGCGCTTCCCATGAGCGAGCGAATCGCGATCTGGCGACTGGATCACCTGGCCACTCCTCTCGCGGACTTCACTCGGGATCGCGCCCATCTTCACACCGTCCTCGCGCACTTCCCCGAAGGAACTGAACCCGCCACCGAGCTCGCCGTGAGTCATGCCCGGGACATCCTGTCCGAGCTGGATGGAGTCTGGGGACCCGTGGCCCGAGACCTCGTTCTCGTGGGTCCCACACCTGATCTCGAGGTCTCCCTCACCACTTTCCAGCCCGTCCGGATCCATCGTGTTCTCCCGGGAGACAACGCGCTCACAGCCGCTGCCGATTTCGCGACGGCACAGGTCGACGAACGAAGTCAGATGATCCGTCTTGGAGGGTGTGGAGACCTCCCGCAGGGGGCGTCCCTCCAGCTCTCCGCTGACGGGTTCACGAAGACTCTCCCCATCCCCGCGGGAACGACCGGCATGTCGGCTGTCGAATGCGATGCCGCGAACGCCGCAGAGGACATCCATCCCTTTGGAGACACGATCGCGTTGGAATTCACGCCCAGCCAACGCGCTCTCTTCGACGCCCGCCACGCCGCAAACAGTCCCCTCGAATTCGAAGGGGGGGTCCGTATTGGTCCCTCGGATGTACTGGACGCCACCCTCCATTTCCGAGGCCACACGAGCCTCGAATGCGAGCGGAAAAGCCTGCACGTGAACCTGAAAGGCGATCCCCATCGAAGAACGCAACCGGGAACGGCCAGTGATCGATTTCTACTCATCTCCATGTGCAAGGACGATCGCTACCATCAGCAGGCCTTCGCCGATCGCCTGATGCGCGAACTCGGAATGTTTCCCCTCGCATTCCGCTTTGTACGGGTCCGCATCGACGACGAGAATGCGGGCATCTTCTTCCAGCTCGACGAACCCGACTCCACGCTGGAGCGAACCCACGGTGCGCTCCAGTCCATTGTTCGAAGACGGTTCGACCCGGAAGATGAACTGGAGGATGTGAAGCTGCCAGACGACCCCTCGGGCATCGCGGATGCGCTTCAGCGTTACCACGCGTTCACAGACCTCCCCCAAAGCCTCTCTGGAAACGAATTGATGGTTCAGCTGGAGAGCCGCATGGCGCTCGATCGCTACCTCGAGTGGATGGCCTTCAATTCACTCGTTCAAAACGGCGACTTTGTGGATGAGGTGTTCTTTCACGCGTCGAACACCGGGACGGGTTCATGGTATTTCCGATTCATGGCATGGGACCCCGATGACCTGCTCTCCGAATGCCACCACGGCGGAAAGCACGCCCTGACCGACCCTCAC
>CAVOCR010000025.1:0-10691 GCA_963694245.1 Myxococcota bacterium | reverse complement strand
CACCTCATCCACATGTACCACCGCCCCGCTCGGGGGCCGGATGATGCCTCGAATGCGATAATGGGCAGCGACGGTCTTCCGGGCACGGACACCCTGGACCACAAGGGCCATGACCGCATCGGCCTCCGTCAACACCGCGAGATCCTCGACACCCGCCGCAGCTTCTCGCGTTCTCCCCTTTCGGATGTCACGCGGCACACTCTTGAGCGAGTTCTCGAAGCGCGTTCTCCCTCGATGAGGCCGAAGACGCAATGTACGGGATCCTCCCGTCAATCCCGCGTCCACCAGCGCCCCCTTCCTCCAATGGCCAAGCAATGACAGAACCACTGCATGGCCCCCCATTCCAACCGAAAGCGTCAGGGGAGTCTCTCCGGCTTCCACACCATCCACGATCACCCGCGCCCCCGTGGGTTCGGAGGTGATCGCCAGTGGGACAGTGGGTTGAGCCACACGATCCGCGTCCACCTTCGCGAACGCACGCGCCAGCTCCGCATGGCTTCCTGGAAGGAAAAACTCCCTGCCACCCACATTGCGACTCGTGTGCAGGTAACGCCCCACAAGGGCCCCCTGCCCTGTCCTATGTGCGGCCAATGCCAGAAGCGCGTGAAGATCAGCGAGAGACGCCATGGACATGTGAACCATTTGATTCCGCGCCTCCACATAGGCCTGGCTCGCAAAATCCAACAGCTCAGGACCCCGACGCGCCCTGGTATCACTCGCCAGAAGTTCCCGGGCGCTCTTCAGCGCAGATTGGAACCCCTCGAGTTCCACGGCCTCAACCGGGAGAAACTGCGCGCTCTCGGCCCCATGCATCTTCTCGACCGCCTGCCATGCGAGGACCTCCAATCGAAGCGCTACATCCGCACTGCTCTTGTCATCAGCCCAGATGTGAATCAAATGGCGGGGTGCGGCGGAAGCCATCACAGCCATGCACAACACGGCCCCAAAGGTCAGAAAAGATGCCATGTGGATGCGTCTCATCACACTCCTCGGTTCTGCGAGCGATGCGAGGAGCATGTCCCGCGAAGCGATTGCACGCAACGCCGCCTCTGGAGGAAACGCCCGACGAGGCCTTCAAGATGCGGCCGGGGCTTGCACGCCAGGCCCAGAACCGGTTACAATCCCTCGCATAAGCACGAAACCGTGGAGAAATCATGGCGGCAGGTCCGCAGACAATGGATGGTCCAGAAGCACCCATGGCACGACCTGGGCTTCTGGAGCGTATTGCTCGAGGAGGGCCCATGACCCTCCTGCTGGCACCTCCGGGATTTGGAAAACAGACGGTCGCTTTCGCCTTCGCAGCATCCCAGGAGGGCGGTCAAATCGTCTCCCTGGACGAGCAGGGCCACGCGGTACTGAAGACACTCAAGGGCCCCGTTGCGTTGACCGCCCTGGACTCCCTGACGAAGCCCGGATTCAAAAGCCTCCTCAAATGGATCGCCGCCCGCGAGGACGGGGTTCCCACCCTGCTGGTTTCCGGACCCTCCCTGCTGACCGGACATCTGGACAGTCTTCGTGCGCTCGACATCCAGATCCTCACCTCCGGAAGGCTCCGATTTGAGCGAGACGAGACCCGGGCGCTTCTTCGGGAAAGGCTCAATGCGATCCCTTCTGAAGATTTGGTCGAGGCCGTGCATGAGGTTACCGGGGGATCGCCTCGCATGCTCCTGCACCTTCTCCCTGAAAACGGGGATGAACGGGCCCTTCGTCTGGCCCTTCAGGACCGCGTACCGCCTCCCGATACGCTTGAATTTGTCACCACGCGCATCCTGCCCATGCTCAGCAAGTCCGATGCTTCCATCGCCTCCCAGCTCTCGGTGTTCCGGCGTCTTGACGAGGGACGGGCGAGCGCCATCACTGGAAGTGCCGCGTCCGCCCAGGCGATCCTGGAACGCCTGGAGACGCTCCAGCTGGTGCAGTCCCAGGGAGATGAACTTCGCTTCTCCTCCCCGATGCTGCGTGAATCCCTTCGTCACCTGTTCAACGCGACTGAATCCCGTGCGATCCACCGCGCTGAAGCCCTCGCGGCCAAACACCTTCTGGAGGTGGGCCCCGATGATTTCGCGCCTGAAATCGTGGCGCATTTGATCGCTGCAGGACAGACCGGAGACGCGTTGACTCATATGGAGGACACGGCCGGCCGACTCCTCACGAGAGTCTCTGCGAGCCGCCTGCTCTCGTGGATCACGCAACTCACCGCCACGGAGGGGGCCCTGCCCTTCCATTGCTCGGCGCTCCATGCCCAGGTGCTCTCCGCCAGCGGTCGCTGGGAAGAAGCCCGGGCCGCAATCTCACACTGTGAATCCATCCTTCGCAGTGACTTGAGCGCCTCCAAGGCAGAACAGACCATTGGATTCGCACAGATCGCATCCGTTCAAGCCCACATCGCCTGGCTTCGAGGGCGGGCGAATGAGGCCAATGCCTACTGCCATCGTGCCCTCGCAGCACTTCGCCAGGCCCGTCGGCAACGCGGAGAGATGAACGAGAGCCGCGTCACGAGGCTTCATTTTCGTCTGCTCCAGCTGGACGCCCGTCTGAAGCTGGAGGCAGGACAGCATGAACAGGCACGCGAGATCCTCCTCAACATCGCCAATGAAGCGGAGACCACCGGACAAATCCTCGATCGGGCCGACGCGCTCAAGGATCTGGGGGTGCTCGCGAAGCGAGAGGGGCGCGTCGGAGTGGCTGTGGAGCATTTCAACGAGGCTCTTCCCCTCGCGAGCCGTTCGGCGAGCCCTGGACTGTACGGCACACTGCGCTCCCACCTCGCGGGCTGCCACGTCATGCTCGGGGAACATGAACTCGCCAGAGAGCGACTTGAAGAGGCACTGAGCGTCCGCCGGGCAGTCAACCCGGAGGATGTCGCGTACTCGCTCCTCGTCTCGGCTGCACTGCACGTCTCCATGGAGGATTCCGACAAGGCGTTGACGGATTATCAGCGGGCCCTCGAACTCGTGGGTCATGTGGCCAACATGCGGATGCGTGCGGAAGTGCTCACTCGATACGCTGCGTTGCTGGCCCGTACCGGGAAGCCGGGAGAAGCGCGACGTCTCATCGACCGAATCCGCACCTTCGTGGGCGACCTCCGGCGCGTGGAACCCTCCCTCGCCGCGCTCATCGACATGACGCGAGGGGCCATTGCGATGGGCGAACAACGCCTCCACGACGCCGCGACAGTCCTGACGGGTGCCCGGGATGCCTTCTCGCGCATCTCCTTCCGGTACCATGAAGCGCACGCGTCTCTCCTTCTCGCCGAAGTGGTGCACCACCGCTGCGTCAAACGGGGCGCGCGCATGGCCCCAGAGGTCAGAACCCACGTGGAACGATCTGCCAAGATCGCCAACATCCATGGATATGACTTCGGACAACCCACCCGATTCGAACCGCTCTTTGATGTCGCGACCCGAATTGGGGGCGTCGAGGCGCGTCAGCATACCCTGAGAGTCCGGGGTGAAGTCCCCGCGCTCACCCTGCCACCGGAGCCTCTCGACAATGAAGGGAGTTCCGGGATGTATCGCCTCCTCTGTCCAGATGGGGAGCGTCTCATCGCACGAAACGAGGCCGAGCGACTCCGCACCACGATGAACGTGGAGCATCTCAACATCTTCCACCTCGACGACACCTGTGAGATCCACCACCGTGGGCAACGCCAGACCGGGGAATTGAAGCGCGTGATTCTTCCCCTGATGCGCACGCTCATGCGACAACCCGGGGAGGAGGTTCGCGCTCCGAATCTCGCTTCTGCCGTATGGGGCGAGGGGCCCTATGATCAGCGAGCCCGTACGCGCCTGAAGGTCGCAATCTCCCGGCTCAGGAGTCTCCTCGGACCGGATGCATGCCACCTCCGCACGATCCCCGGCACAGGGCCTCAGCGCTCGTCCAAGACCTGCTATGTCCTCGATCGGGAACTCCCCTTCATCTGGGTGGAATCTGCCGAGGACACTCTCGAGCCACTCACCCGCACCAGCAGCTGATCCATCCGGCCTCTTCACACGCGTGGCGGTCTCGCGACGTGAGCACGGCTGAATCCGTGTCTCGCCGTGATCCATGTCTGTCTTTCATGAAGCTCAGGAAGTGGGCTGATCGTCTTGAAGAAGCGTCGAGACAAAGGCCTGAAAAAGCCCTTCATGCCCACCGCCCTCATCCACCCGTGCGATCCGGATCGTGAAGCGTCCATCCTCTTTGATCCGCGTCACAGCGCCCGCAATCTTGAGGTCGATCGTCTCACGAGGCCCGCTGGGGATCGGCAATACAACCGTCACCCGCGTGTAGGGACGCGGAACCCCATCCACTGCCGTCAAATCGAGGGACATGTAGCCGATACGTGTGAGAACTCCCTGCCAATGCCCGCCCTGTGCACGCACATCGAGCGTGATGCGGGGGACCTTCCGTGTCGAAGCGGTGGTCTGACGGGTCAACTCATCGGGATTGGAGAACCCATCCGGCGCCCTGCCCGCACGTTGACGTGCTGCAGAACCCAGCGCCGCATTCTCCAGATCCGACCAGGTGGGCATTGAACGCGCCATCGGCAGTTCCTGGCCGATCGGCGAAAACACCGGGCCCACGCGAACGCCTTCGGATGGCATCTCGCCGTCAGAACCGTGGGGCTCCACCGGGACCCTCGAGAGAGAGTGTGTCTGAGGTTCCAGAAGATCCGCGAGGGAACCCTCGGCATCACGTGCGGTGCGCCCAAACAAGGAGGGAAACCGGAAGACATGCGAATGCACTCCCTCCTCCTCCTGCTCTTCGACATGGAGGTTGACCATCCCGAGCACCCGCTCAAGAAACGCGCGGAGCAGTCCTTCGCCCCCTGCGGTTCGAACCTCCAACCACCGGGCCCCAATGCGGGTCATCCCCGCCGGTCCCGCATCACCCCGATGGACATGAACCACCTCGACGACCGCGACGATGGACGCAACGCCATGTTCATCCGCGCCGAGCCCGAGATCGAGCCGATCGCCCAACACGACCGGCATGGGAAGGTCAAGAAGCGCCCCTCCCACACTCGTGTTCACCGTGAACCCTTCACATGTCCGATCGCCGACCTCCACTTGAAAAGGCAGGTCCCGGTCCATGCGATGAAAGATGCGGCGATCGGGTTGATTCATGCTCGCTCGACGAAATGCCCGCCCCTGGCGGAGGTTCCGATGGTCTGCCAGATGCAACGCATGCCAGCGACCGTGGGTTTCCCAGAATTCTCGCGAAGCATAACACAGCGGAACGAGGGGAGGAAATCTCCTGCGACCGGAAACTCGTGTCCACGTGACACCTCGAGGGCTTGACTTCATCTCCTCCGCAGAACATCATCCGCGACGGTTTGAGCAACTTGGCGAAAGTGGCGGAATTGGTAGACGCGCTAGATTCAGGTTCTAGTGGGCGCAAGCCTGTGGGGGTTCGACTCCCCCCTTTCGCACCGGTCCAGCCGCGGGGCATGTCCCCGCGGCGCGGACCCATCCTCCCCCTAGTTCGATTCGGAATGCTCCTCATCGTGATGGCGTTCATTGGCATGTCTGGATGCCGTTCCGACGACGAATCTCGCGCTCACACGATCATCGGCCAATCCATCGAACGAAGCGAAGCCATGCTCCAGGGCCTGAAGGCCCATCCAGGCGACCTCAAGGGCGTCGAACGCGCCTTTGGGATCATCCGGCAATCACAGCCCGACGCCATCCTGGAGTACCGACGGGATCAGAAGTCCTGCTGGGAACGGCTCGAGCCCCGGGATCGGGCGCATTTTCGGGAGAGGATTGAGATCCTCGCAGAGGCCGTGAAAGAGGCCATGACCTCCTTCACGGAAGACGAACAAGCCGCGATCACGCAGGCGATCGCCACCATCAACTGATCAGGGTTCCGTCCCGCCTCCGGGTCGCAGGAACACCAGGGATCTCGATTTCATGAAGGGTCTCCCCTTCAACCGCTCAGGGACCTCGCGCGCTCGAATCACCCAGCTTCCGAGGGAATCAACGCCTTCCCACACATGCTCCTTTCGATCCGTCAGACGTCGAACCACCGGCGAATCCCCGAGCGTCCGAACATGCCAGGCCACGAGCGCCTCCTCGGTGGCATCGCTCTCATACACCGCGGATCCCGCCCGCACCCGTGTCATCGATTCCACGCGGGTAGCCCCCGGCATCACAGGCAGCCCCAAAACGGTCTCTTCCGCCAGTGGGCGCTCTGCCACCCCGGTCTCGACGGCATCCCCACGAGGCGCTTCTCCGGTGCTCGTGCTACGGCAACCGACCCCCACCAGAAGAAGGCTCATCAGGATGAAAACAAAGGAAGTGCGGGTCATGGAGGGCCTTGAAAAAAGGAAGGCCCACGACGCGTTCGCTGCAGCGATACACCCCGTGGGTCCGTCCAGTGCCGTCTAGCGGCAAATCCAAAAGGTCGGGCTAGATGACCCCCCAACCTGTAAAGGTGGGGTCCACGTAACTGCTTAAGGCTTCCCACGTCCACCGTACACGGCAGGCAGGCTTGCTCACCACAGTCAGAGACAGATCCCGTTCTGTCTTCAGGGAGTACATCTTTTGTGCCCGGGAGCACCCCTCGGAACCCTTCAATCGTACCACGTAAACTCCCTTCCGCAAAGGCCTTCAGTCTGCGTTTGAAACCTGATGGAGCGCCCTCCGGCTGGACACTCCACCCGGTTGACAGTCCCCCTCGATCGATGCAACAACGGGGTCCCCTCGCTGCGTCTATCACGTGCCCTGGGCCTTCATGAGGATCCGATGCACGAAGACGCAAAAGTACAGTACTCAGTCCGAGAAGGCGTCGCGTGGCTCACGCTTCAGGAGCCTCCCGCGAACTGCTACACGCATGCGATGATGCGCTCCCTGGACGAGGCGATCCTCCGGGCACGCTTTGACGAGGATGTCCATGTTCTCGTCCTCATCGGGGCCGGCGAGAAGTTCTTTTGCGCGGGCGCGGACATTCAGATGCTTCAAGACGTCACGCCCACGTTCAAATATCATTTCTGTCTCCACGCCAACGAAACGCTCCGGCGCCTTGAGGAGACACCCAAGCTCGTGATCGCGGCGATCAATGGCCATTGTGTGGGAGGCGGACTCGAGGTTGCCCTTGCAGCGGACCTCCGCGTATCGCGTGCAGGCACTCACAAACTAGGCCTCCCCGAAGTCCATCTGGGGGTTCTTCCGGGAACGGGCGGCACCCAGCGCCTCGGACGCGCTCTGGGTCGGAGTCGCGCCATTGAACTCATGGCAACCGGTCAGAACCTCACAGTGGAAGAGGCCAGGAGCGAAGGACTCATCAATCAGATCCTGCCGGGTGAGGACTTCCGCGAAGCGGTCCAGACCCATGCACGCACCTTCTGTCCTCCGAGCAAGGCGTCCATGGCCGTCGGTGGGATCAAACGGGCGGTGCAGGCGGGTGTGGACCTCGACATGAGCTCCGGTCTCGCCCTTGAACGCGAGATTCAACAACAGCTCTTCACCAGCGAAGACGCCGCCGAGGGGCTCGCTGCGTTCAGTGAAAAACGACAAGCCGTCTACAAGGGACGCTGAGAAAGGCCTCATGACCGAGTACACCACGATTCTGTTGGACCGCCCCGCGCCCCATGTGGCACGCATCACCTTCCATCGACCCGAGGTCCGCAATGCCCTCAATCGCACGATGGTGGATGACATCCATGCCGCACTGGACGTCCTGGAACTCGAGGCGGATCTCCAATGCCTCATCTTCACGGGAAGTGAGCGCTCGTTCGTGAGTGGGGCCGACATCTCTGAATTGCGGGACCGTACCCATGGGGACGCCCTTCTCCGCATCAACACCGGCCTCTTCCGACGTATAGAGACCTTTCCCTCCCCCACGGTGGCCGCTGTTCGTGGATACGCGCTCGGAGGCGGTTGCGAGCTTGCAATGGCCTGTGACCTCCGGATCGCGGGAGAAGGCGCACGGTTCGGACAACCCGAGGTCGGCCTCGGGATCCTTCCGGGTGCGGGGGGAACGTACCGACTTGTGCGCCTCGTGGGACTGGGAAGAGCGCGGGAACTCGTCTTCACGGGCCGGATCATCGACGCCAATGAGGCCCTCGAAATACAACTTGTGAACCGTCTCGTGCCAGACGATGGAGTCCTGGACGCCGCCACGGAGCTCGCCCTCGAGATTGGCGCCAACAGTGTCCTGGCGGTCCGATTCTCGAAACTGTCCTTGAACGCGGCCCATGAACTCAGCAGCGACGCCGCAATGTTGATGGAGTCGACCGCTCAGGCCGTGCTCTTTGAGACCGACGACAAGGTCGCCAGGATGACGGCCTTCCTGGAAAGAAAAAAGAACCGGACACCCCGGGGAGGTTCCTGATGAAGCAGATCCAGAAAATCACCGTGATTGGCGCCGGAACGATGGGCGCTGGAATCGCCCACGTCGCCGCGTATTCCGGATTCAGTGTGCGCCTCCTTGATCTCGACCGGAAGTCGGTGGACGCCGGGATCGCGCACGTCTCGGCCACCCTTGCCAAAGGGGTCGCACTCGACAAGGTGACTGAGAATCACGCCAACGAGACCCTCGCCCGCATTGAAGGAGCCACTGAGACACTCGATGCCGTCGCAGACGCAGACCTCGTCGTGGAGGCCATCCCCGAGAACATGGAACTGAAGAAGACCCTCTTTCAGGATCTCTCGACCATGATCAAGGAGGACGCGATTCTTGCGACCAACACGAGTTCGTTGAGTGTGACAGAACTCGCGAGCTCCGCGGCAAATCCCGAACGCGTTCTGGGCATGCACTTTTTCAATCCCCCCCACATTCTCACCCTCCTCGAACTGGTGCGCGCCTGGCAGACCAGTGAGGACACGGTCAGCATCGTGCATGCAGCGGGAGAGCGAATGGGTCGGGACATGATCATCGTCCACGACTCGCCTGGCTTCGCGACCAGTCGACTGGGACTCATTCTGGGACTCGAGGCCATGCGCATGGTTCAGGCGGGTGTGGCCACCGTGGAGGACATCGATGCCGCGATGACCCTCGGCTATCGTCACCCCATGGGGCCATTGAAGCTCACGGACCACGTGGGATTGGACGTTCGCCTCGCCATCGCCGAGCACCTGCATCGGGAGATCGGGGAGCAATTTCGCCCCCCCCAGATCCTTCGGCAGCTGGTGCGCGCTGGAAAGCTTGGAAAGAAGACGGGCGAAGGCTTCTACGACTGGAGCTGAGTTCGGGCGCCACACGCCGTGCGCCACACGTCCCCACACATCCAACGGAATCGCTCATCCCGTACGCGGACTCAGGGGCAGTTCGCCTTTTCCGAGTAGGTGCACGCCGTGTTGACGCAATGCGGAATCAAGCAGGGGTCCGAGGTCTGACAGGGGTTCGAAGGGCTGCAACACCCTGGAATCGCTTCCGCCGTATCGTAGGCACACCCTGAGTTCACGCACGAATCCGTGGTGCAGATGTCCCCATCGTCACACTCAGCCGCACTATCGCAACAGGAGTCATCCACCTGAATGTACTGGCAGAGCCCTGCCACGCATTTGGCGTCTTCACAGGGTTTGCCTCCTGTGCAGATGCCATTGACGTCATTGAAATTGGCATCCGCGACGCAGCATCCCGCGACCGGTTCGTACGTGCAGACCCCACCGTCACCAAAACTCTCCTGAAAGCAGAGGTCGATGGTGCAGATGTCGCCGTCGTTGCACTGGCCGTTGAAGGTGCAGCAATCCGTTTGAATCGTGTTCTCACAGCTGTTGTTGACGCACGAGTCGACAGTGCAGGGATTTTCATCTGCGCAGTCTGTATCGAGATGACAGCAGCTGGAGTCGAGATTGAAATAGGTGCAGTACCCGCTCAGGCATTTGTCGTCTGTACACACGTTCCCATCATTGCACTCCGAGTCGACTGCGCAGCAGGGATCGATCGAGGGCGTATTCGAGCACGTGCCGTCGTTGCATGCATCATCGGTACACGACTGACCATCCTCGCAATCCGAGTCCTCGCCGCAGCACCCTGCCCCGGTGGGTTCGTACTTGCAGTTGAACTCGGAGCAGAAATCGATCGTGCAGTTCGCACCATCGTCACAATCCGTGTCCTTCAGACAGCACCCAGGCTCCGTGCTCACGGAAAAACTGCACTGACTTTCTTCACAGGTTGCGACCGTACAGGCATTCCCATCGTCGCAGTCCGTCTCAAAATTGCAGCAGAGCGGATCAGCGACCTCGCTGATGATGCAGTATCCGTTGATGCAGGTATCCGAGGTGCACGCATTGTTGTCACTGCAATGGGCACTGCTCGTACACGACTTGAGTTCCTCGTACTTGCAGATGTTGGCAATGCACGTGTCGATGGTTCCCGCATTGTCGTCATTGCAGCTGAAGTCCGACTGACAGCAGTAGTCCGGCACGTCGGGGCCGACTTCCACCTGATACTTGCAGGAGAGGGTCAGGCACGCCTCCTTGGTGCACTCGTTGCCGTCATCACATTCCGACGAAGAGACACACTGACAACTGACATCCGCCGTGCTGTCGATCGGATGAACGCATTTGTCACCGAGACAGAGATCCAGCGTGCAGATCTCGCCATCATCGCATTCCACGTCCTCATGACAGCAGAAGCCCTCCACGGGGGTGTGCGCGCAGAGATTTTCTTCACACGTGTCGACGGTGCATCCATTCAGATCGTCGCAGGACACGTCCTCAGTACAACAGTTCGGGTCCGACAACTCGTTCGTGCAATGAAAG
>CAVOCR010000024.1:0-10856 GCA_963694245.1 Myxococcota bacterium | reverse complement strand
CGTATCCGGCACCGTGTTCGGCGAGCATCGCGTCGAGACGTTCGGCGTTCTCGTCCACGGTGGGGAGTGCTTCACCGGAAGTGATCGATTGACCGAGGTGTTCTGCGAGGTCTCGAGCGACCTTCATCAGCGCGCCTTCGGAGCCGAGGATCTTCTCTGCGAGTTCGTCCACGACCGCAGCGTCCACTGCGGCGCCACCCCCCGCAGCGCTGGCGCCTCCGCGTTTGGCCACGGCGATTCCGCGGAGACTTCCCAGCAGACCCGCGGTCTTGTCGAGGAGTTCTCCTGCACTGGCCTTGTTTGCGGGAGCGTCGCTTCCGAGGCTGCCGAGGCTTCCCCCCCGGGATGAGTCCCCTTCACGAGTCGCGAGAGCCGCGAGCGTGAGGGTCGCATCTGCGAGCTGCGGACCCATTCCAAAGTGGGAGTCCAGGTAGGCGATGAGGTCCTTTCGCCCCATTCCCGAGCGTCCAAAGATGCGTTTGATGGCCTCGTCCTGAACGGCTCGGAGGTATTTTCCTCCCGTTTTGTAGGTGGTGCAGCGTTTGAGGATCTCCGCCGTCAATTCAGAGAGCGGTTGCTCATGAGCCCCGTCGATGGTTCCGAGATTGAATTCGGCGCCGATGTCCAGGAGCACCTGGTTCCGGCGGGAAGAGACTCCTTCGAAGAGTTCGTCGATGGTCTCGCTGTCGCTGATCTGGTCCATCCGGACGCGGGCCTGAATGGCCAGAATGGCTTTGAGGGCTTCGCCTGGAGGGACAGGGGAGTCGTCCATTGGGCCCGCATTTCCGGGTGCCGCAGCGGGGACAGCAGCCATCACGGGTGCGGCCGCTTCCATCGCGGGGGAAGCGCTCGCTTCTTCTGCAGTGGCCGAAGGGGCTTCCTCCACGACGAATTCTTCCGGGTCCGCGATGCGGTGGAACACCTCATCGCCCTGGGCTTCCACATTGAGGATCTGCACAGGCTCTCCTGTCTTTCGGAGCAGCTGCAGCGAGTATTTGGCCATGTTGGCCAGTGTCGGCTGATAGCCCACGCCGATTTCGATGATCTGGTCGACACCCAGGCCTCCCTGGTCTTCCGGAAGCAGCAGCAGGTCCTGCGTTTCAATCCAGCGAACGGGGCTCGCGAACTGCCAGCATAAGAGCTCAATCAGGAGTCGGCGGCCGAGCGCCTGAGGGTCCGCGTTCCACTTTTTCCAGTGAGCCAGCACCTCTTTCAGCGGTTCAGAGTCCGTGTAATCCGTGACCTCCTGTACATAGGACTTGTCCAGGGTGAAGGGACGCGGGACGAGGTTGGGAATGTAGCGTCCGATCAACCGCTCGACAGGCAGATCGTGAGCGAATCGCTCTTCCAGGGTTTCCCGAAACGGCGCCACTCCATTGGCAAGCTCGTGGGAGTGGAAGGGCACATCGATCCCGGGGACTTCGATGTAGGCGTCCTTGGCTCCTGGGGCTTGCAGCGTCTGGAGGGCTTTCTGCAGCGCTTCGATGGCGGGAATGTGTCCGACCACGGAGTACTGTCGACCTCGGATGTTGTAGTTCACGATCTCCAGGGCAAGGCCGAGCTCGGTGGCGATTCCGTCCACAAGCTGCTTCGCCGCCTCTTCATCGAGTCCCGCGTAATGGGGGCGAATCACGCCCATGCCATATCCGCTCTCTCCCGCTTCGTTCCGAGGAACGAGGCGATGCATGGCCAATCCTCGTTCATAGACTGTTTGAATGATGGTCTCGAGAGGGAGCACGTCTCCGAGGGAGCCCACGGCGTTGTATTCGCCAACGCTGTGTCCACACACGATGGCATCCTCGGTCAGGATGCCCGCTTCGTGCATCTCTGCGACCTGGGCCTGGCTCAACACGGCCATGGCGACCTGCGTGAACTGTGTGAGGTTCAAGACGCCCTTGTCGTGGATGTGAGTCGCACGTCCGACGATGAGCTCGCGGGGATTCTCCTTCACGATCTGGAGAATCGAGAAGCCCAGGTTCAGGCGGGTGAATCCATCGGCTTGATCCCAGACGGAACGTGCTGCTGCGGAACGGGAGTACCCCTCCATCCCCATGGCTTTCTGCTGGATTCCCTGTCCGGGGAACACATAGGCAGTACGGGGCGATTTGACGAGGGCTTTGGCGCGCATCAGAGGAGCGTTTCCGTCCGTGCGGAGCGCTTCGACGGCTACTTCGATCAGGAGATCGCCTCCCTGGGCAGCGCTCAGGATGGCGCTCATTCCGATGGCTTCTCCTGGCAGTGCGGGGGAGAGGAACTCCACGTCAAAGGACAGAACCCGCTCCGCCCTGTTGGCGAGAACATCCTCAACCAGGAAGGCGTGTGCTCGTGCGGAGGTCCACATGCCATGCACGATGCATCCGTCGAGTCCCGCCATGCGCGCCATCAGCGTACTCGTGTGGATGGGGTTCCGGTCTCGACCGACTTCTGCGAACGCGTTCATCGCGGTCGGGGCGTGGTCTTCCCGACGCGCCAACGTTCGGCGGGTCACGTCCTGGGCCGTGGAGTCCGAGGTGGCAAGGATCTCCAGAAGCTGGCGTCCTGGGTGGACGGTGGCGGTGGATCTTCCTTCGAGACGGCCGACGAGCGCGCCGTTCAGGTGGAGAGTTCCTGCGGTCTGGTGTGCAGGTCCGTTCTCCCGATGAAGCGTCTCGCTCAGGGTGAGATCGGCGTGGAGCGTCTGGCCAGATTCAAAGGAGAAGCCATCGACACGTTGAATGAGGGAGTGCTCGTTCAGCCAGATCGCCGTCGCCTCATCCGCCACGGCGAGTGTCCGGGTCTCGTTCTCGATTGCCTGGACAGCGTATGGCGCATGCCCGAATGAGTCGCGGACGAAGAATGCGCTCTCCACTTCCAGTGCCGTTTCGCCTCCGCGGGCGATGGTGGCGAGTGTCCGGATGGTTCGTCCACGGGCGCCGTTTTCGAGGCGCGTCACGCGGGCTGAGACGGTGACGGATTCGTCGGTACGGAGCGGCCACGCGCTACCGATTTCAAAACGGTTGGAGAGATGAACGAGTCGAAGCATTCCACCGGCGAGTTCCGGAGCGGAGAGCGCTCGGAAGATCGGTTCCCACGCCAGGGAGAAGCCCATGTTCACGGGCATGGAGTCGCCAAATGAAGCGCCTCCTGTCACGGCGGCGTATCCCAGGACTCTTTCTGAACTCACCGTCGTGTCCATGGAGACAGTCTCAAAGAGGGGCGCACCCTTGAGAGACGCACCGAAGAGCGCTTCCTGGTAGAAACGCTCGAGCTGTGCGATCTGATCTTCTGGATCGGCGGCGAAATGCTCGGCTCCACCCTCTGTGCAATGCTCCAGACTGAACGTGTATTGCGCGGTCTTCGCGCCGTCGCAGGGGACGAGAATGGGGGTGACCACGACGTGTACGGTGGTCTTCCCATTGGAGTTGAGTTCGACGGTCTCTCCTTGCGGAGAGCGGTAGGTCAGGTTCTCGATTCGCAGGGTCTTGTCGTGTCGGATCGTGAGGGAGGCGCCCGCGGTCGTCGCCATCAACGAATGCACCGGGTTGCTCAGGCTCTTTCTTCCTTCGAAGATGCGTGGCGTTCCCATCAACGCGGCGATCGGACCTCCGAAACGCGCACGGACGGCGTCAAACCAGGCGTCCTCGACATTGAGGGCTTCGACGGTCACGGTCGTGGTGTTGTCGTGTTCCTCGATTCGAAATCCGTTGCCGAAGGTCGCGCTCTGGTCCAGATCCCAGAGTCCCTCGACGTCGCGGGCTGTTTCCCCCTGGGCGACCAGGCTTGCGATCAGAGCGTCCGCATGGCGTTGGAGGATGTTCGCCACGGGTTCGTTTTGGGACTGGATGCCCTTGATGGCCTCGGGCCCCGGAATCACGAGGACCTGATCCGCTGTGTAATGACTGTTCTGTGCCTGCCAGAGGCTGTCCGACTTGAACCACCGGCGGACGTCTGCGTTGATCACCGGCACGAAGTTCACGGGTTTTCCGGGGCGTGCGCAGATGCTGTAGATGAAATGACGCACATCCATGGGGTGGAGTGTCGTGCTTGCGGCATGTGGATACGCCTTCGCGAGTCGTTTGAGGACGCTGGAAGGCGCGTCGAGCTCCTGGAGGTTCTCGAGGACCGAATCCACGGCTCCTTCTTCCACATCACTGAGTCGCCCTTCCGTGCGTTGGATGAAGTCCGCCACGCGTTTTCGATAGCTCGCGTCCGGCCAGTTCCCGTCTTCGTACGCAGTGCCCTCTCCTACCGCCATCAGCGCGACCATGCGCTCGAGAACAGCAAGGTAGGTCATCTCTTCGAGATCCCCGAAATAGGGTTTGCAGGTCTGATTGAGCGCCTGGATGATTTCATCTCGACGGGTCTCGATGGCGTCGGCATCTCCGGCGACGCTGTCCAGGAGACGACCGGCGCGGGAGGCGCTGTTGTCGAGATAGTGGATGTCGGCGTTGAGCTGACTCTTTCCGCTCGTGACCCCGCCGTCGACATCTCCCGCGAACACCCAGTTCGCGCATCCTGCGGCTTCCGCGAGGGCGTCCTTCACGGATTGGGTGGCAGTCGCCTCTTTTGCGGCCATGCAGGGAGTTCCGAGGAAGATCGCATCCACCGGCATGGACGGGAGTTCATAGCGATCGGACCAGGTGCCGTCGAGGAGTTCGACCCCCCGTTCCTCGTTGGAGATTCCGCCTCCCACACACAGAACGATGTTCGATTCCGCCCGGAGGAGATGGTAGGTGTCGATGAGGAGTTCATCGAGGTTCTCCCACGAGTGGTGTCCCCCCGCCTTTCCGCCTTCGAGGTGAACGTAGATGGTGTGCTGTGGATTCGCTTGCGCGATCTTGCAGACCTGTTTCACCTGGGGCGTGCTGCCGGGTTTGAATGCGTTGAGCCAGAGTCCGAGCTCCGCGAATTCGTCGAGGAGACGACTGGCCTCATCCAGCTCTGGAAGCCCAGCGCTGATGGTGACGCCCGAGATGGGGGCTCCTTCTCGTTTGAGTTCCTGGACGATTCCCGTTCGTCGGACGTGCAGATCCCAGAGATAGGGATCGAGGAAGAGTCCGTTGAACACGATTTCGCATCCGGGCTCGAGCAGCTGCTCCAGCTCTGCCATGCGCGTTCGGAACATCTCCTCCGTGACCTGTCCTCCTCCCGCGAGTTCGCTGGTGTAGCCCGCGTTGGCGCCGGCGGCGACGATCGGGGCGTCCGTTGTCGTGGGAGTCATGCCCGGGAGGATCACGGGCGATTGACCCGTGGCGCGGGTGTAGCGGTTGTCGATGACCATTTTGCCGCTGGGGAGCTTCGCGAGTCGGGGTGCGAAGGCGCGGTAGTCCACTGGAATGGTGATCGAGTCGGCGGGCTCCTCCAGCATCGCCTGGCGTCCGCTTGCGGTGGAGAGCGCGAGCACGGGAAGTCCCGTGCCTCGGAGCGAGGCCATGGAGAGCCGGGCCACTCCGTCTCCGGGGCCGAAGTCGAACACGTGGGTGAGGGTCTCGTCATCCGCCACGTTGAGAAGCGTTTTCTGCCAGCAGACGGGATCCACGAATTGACTCTGGATCAGGCTCTCGACGAGATCCTTCGAGTCGTTCATTCGGGTCACGCCATCGGGAGCGAACACGTCGAATGCGAGCGCGGACGCATCGGCCTTGAAGCCGATTCGCCGCAAGCTCTCGCGCATGGGTTCCACTCCGCCTTCCATCAAATGGGAATGAAATCCCGCTCCGACGGGAAGGAACTCCCAGGTGAACGTGGTGGGGCGTCCGGCGAACCGTCCCCCCTTTTTGAGGCCCTTCTCCTTGTCACCGATTGCGGTGAGGGCCTCGTGGAGGCGCTCCAGGGTGCGTGGCGGTCCGCTGGCGACATTCCGGGTGCGTGTATTGCGAAGGGAAACGGTCACGTGAGCATCTGAAGGGAGGCCCTTGTTGACGCGTTCGACCACGCTGAGGAGCGTGTCGATGTCCAGTCTTCCCACGGCGGCCATGGCGGTGGATTCGGGATTCAGTGGGCGCTCTGCAGGCACTCCCATGCGGTGCGAATTGGCCATGTGAAGGCCCTGCCACATCAGAAATCGAACGTGTTCCACGAAGCGATCGGTCTCCACGACGCCATGGGAGCTTTCGGCGATGAGCACAGCGGCCATGATTCCCTGGCTGTGTCCTGTGGACGACGCGACGGTGCCCGCGGTGAAGGCCTGGTTCAATCCCCGTTCGTGGAGGGCGACGAAACGTGCAACCTGTGCGGTGAAGATGAGTGGCATCGAGATGGGTGCGCTGGAGAGATAGCGGTTGTCGGGTCGGGCGGCCTCATCCTGGATCCATCCCAGGAGATCAAATCCTCGACTGTAGAGTCCGCTCCAGACGAATTCGCTCTCCTGGACCATTTCGTTGAGCGTCTCGGAAGCCGCCTCGATCAACGTCGCGGCGCGCGCATTCTCTGCGTGCAGGCTCACGATTTCCTCGAGGTAGCCGATGCCTTGACCCGCAAAGGTCAGGGAAACGCGTGCATCTCCGGAAGCGAGGCGATCCAGAATCGTCGTCTGGGAGTTCGCGTCGTCCAGCAGACGGATGCGGGGGCTGCCATTGCTTCGTTTGTTGTCTTCATGGTGCTTCATGGGATTCTCCCGAAACCGACGTCGGTCGGTTTGTTCCTAAGGGTTCGCTCGCGTCATGCCGCGTTGGGCGGTGCGATGGTGTCCATGGTCTGGGACGTCGTCGTTTCAATGCCTTGCTTCAGGACATTGACGAAGCGTCGAATGGTGTCGCTGCTATCTGCACCCATCGGGTCGCACAGCTCTTGAATCATCAATCCGGAGTACGCTCCGAACACGGTGGCGGCGAGCGCCTCCAGTTCATTGGGGCGAATCATCTCTCCGACAGCGGGTCGCAACATGTCGGCGATCGCCTTTCGGATGCGGTCGAAGAACTGGGCCAGCGCGGATTGGATCTCGGGGTCCCGCCGCGAGTAGATGGTGAATTCGAGCCAGAGGGGAACGATGGAGCGGCCTCGATGCGATTCCCGCTGAAGCGCCATGCCGATCGCGCTGATTCGATCCGCCTTGTTCACCGCGGAATCGAACTGCGCAGTCATTTCCTCTGTGACCTCTCGACTCCAGGTGTCGAGGATCTCGAGGAAAATCTCCTGCTTGCTCGGGAAGTGCCAGTAGAAGCTTCCTTTGGAAATGCTCGCACGCCGGCAGATCTCATCGACTGTCGTCTCGTGATATCCCTTGTCACGAAAAGCATGGAATGCAGCCTTTCGGATGCGTTCCCGTTTCTCGTCCCCGCGGGGTGTGGATGCTGTCGTGTCGACCATGTGCCTCTCCCTGGGTCAGCCCAATTCGCGGGGAAACTAAACTGACCAGTCAGTCTAGTCAACAATCCTTGTGTGTTTTTTGCTTAACTAAATGAAATTAAAGCATTTTTTATTTAAAAAAAGCGACCGGAAATTAATCGCTAGACTGGGTAGTCTACCGGTATGCAGGGGATTCCCGGGGCTCTTCCAGGAGGGGGCCGGGGAGAGAGGGTGGCAGGTCCGACGTCCCTGGACCTCAATTTGACACCTCCGAAGGAATCAGCGATCAAGGGACGCTCTTTGGGGGTGGCTGTCCATGGGATCAGTCGCCCGCGCGAGGGAATAGGCGAATCGTGTTGAGAGTTTCGTGTGTCGTGAAGGGAGAGGGAGAGCTGCATGGAAGCCAATGATGTGAATCGTCATGAGCCCGCGCGTCGGCCATTGTTCGTCGCGATCATTCTGCTTCTGGCCGGAATGGGGGTTGCGATCTACCAGACCTGGATCAAGCTGCGGTTGCAGAATGATCCGGAATTCAAGAGCAGTTGCAATGTTGGCGACGCCCTGAACTGCGATGCGGTGATGACTTCCGCATGGTCTGAAATTGCAGGAATTCCCATTTCCCTGCTCGCGATTCCCACGTATCTCGTGATGCTCCATCTCCTCCGCCTGGGCTTGCGCGGTGGGTTGGATCGGGGGCGAGCGCATGCCCCAGTGCTGGCGAAGAGAGCGCTTCGGAATGCCTTTTTGATGGGACTTGGAACGGTCGGTTATTCTCTCTACCTCTTCTACATTTCGAAGGTGAAGCTGGAGACGTATTGCATCTTCTGCATTTCCCTCTATGTCGTGAACCTGGGAAGCACGGGGGCGATTCTGAAGGCGAGCAATGAGTCCTTCATGGACATGTTGCGTGGATGGATGTCCGATCTTCTCGCGATTCGTGCACCGATTCTCTCCTCTCTTGCAGTTGCGCTCTTTTC
The DNA here is from genome assembly GCA_963694245.1 of Myxococcota bacterium. Taxonomy (GTDB): domain Bacteria; phylum Myxococcota_A; class UBA9042; order JABWCM01; family JABWCM01; genus CAVOCR01. The sequence goes on along the minus strand of CAVOCR010000024.1, from coordinate 2,613 downwards.
GTCCGTCCTCGCCTATGGCGCCTATGCGTCCATGCAAGCGGGAATGGTCGGCAATCAAATGGGGGACATCGACGCTCTTTTTGCGGTCGAGACGATCGAGGAGGTCTCGGACTCTCCGGCGGGACAACCGGCGGCTGCTGCCGCGCCCGTGACAGCCCAGCGCAGTGGTCCCCCGAAAGCGCTCCCCACGACCCAGCGCAATCGGCCGAAGGGGAAGATGACCGACAACGGTCTCACCTATTACGAGGCGGCGCTTCATGAGGACGACTGGCCCAAGGGAGGCAACGACGCGAAGGTCACCGTCGTCAAATTTGCGGATTTCGAGTGCGCATATTGCCGCTACATGGATTTGAACGTACGGCCACTCGTCAAGAAGTACGGGGACAGGGTTCGCTGGGTGATGAAGCATTATCCGATGAATGCGGACTGCAATCCCCGGATGGGCTCCGAGCGCATGCATCCGCAGGCCTGTGTGGCTTCGTATGGCGCTCATTGCGCGGGTGTTCAGGGCAAGTTCTGGGAGATGCACGACAAGCTCTACGACAGCCAGAGCGATGTGAAGACCGAGGGCGCCTCTCGGGTTCGTTCGATCGCGGAGAGTCTCTCCCTCGACATGAACGCCTATGATGCCTGCTTGAAGTCGCCAGTGCCTTCCAACAAGATTCGTCGGGACATTCAGGTGGCGGCGCGCGCGGGGATCAATGGGACCCCTCGAGCCTACGTGAATGGTCGGCTCGTCAGCGGGTCCGGCAGCACACAGATTCTGGATTACTACATTCAGAAGTCCTTCGAGGAAGTGGAGGCCGGCGGAGGAACAGCGGCCGTCGCGGAGGCCCCTGGCGCACGCCTTCCGTCTCCGAAAGATGCCCCGAGCATGGTTCCCGCGAAATCGGCCACGGGAGCGTTCTGGATCGACGCGTTTGAGGCCTCGATCGCTTCGAATGGAAAAGCGATGAGTCTCCCCAACGTGGCACCCGCTCAGGCGAGCTGGTTTGAGGCGAAGGAGGCCTGTGAGAAGGCTGGGAAGCGTCTATGCTCGGAGGAGGAATGGGTGTCGGCGTGTTCCGGAACACCTGCTGAAGACAACAACAACAACGGCTTCTTCGCGGACGATGATGTCGAGGGACGGATGTATCCCTACGGCATCTTCTACGAGAAGGGGAACTGCAGAGATTCGGAAGATGAGAGCTCGGGTCGCCCGACAAAGACTGCCCAGCATCGTCGATGCGTGACGCCGGATGGGATCTATGACCTTGCTGGGAACCTGATGGAGTGGGTCGAATTCACCAAGGAGAAGGCGGCCCTCACCGGGGGGGATTGGCGAGGGGGCGAGCGATCTGCATGCAATCGTCGCACGAAGACCTTCGGGCCCGGCCAGCGCAACAGCACGATTGGCTTCCGATGCTGTGCTGACCAGGAGGTGAGTCAGAAGAACGTCGCGGAGGCGGATCTCAAGAAGAACGAGTCCGTGAAGGTCGGTCGTCCATTGCCTCCCTTCGATTTGAAGACCGCCGACAACACGACAATCGGACCCGATCATTACAAGGGCAAGGTGACCTACCTGACCTTCTTTGCATCGTGGTGTGGGTCCTGCAAGCGGGAGCTCCCCGAGTTGAACAACTGGGTGAAGGCCTATGGAAGCCAGGGCTTCCAGGTGGTCGCGGTCGGCGTGGATCGCAACGAGAAGCAGTCTCTCGCGTTCGCCGAGAAGTTCGAACCCAGCTATCCCGTCACACTCGATCCCGAGGCCACGGTCATGGGGATGTTCGATGTGGATGCGATGCCCACTTCCTTCATCATCGATCGCAAGGGCGTGGTTCGTCATCGCGAGGTCGGCTTCAAGAAGGACGAGGTTTCCTTCATGCAAAAGCGACTTCAGAAGATGCTCAAGGAATAGTGGACCGATTCGGACTCATCGAGTCTCGGGCTGTTTCCGTGGCGCCTAGACCTGGGCGCGGGGCGCTTTGCGCTCGAAACGAGTTCGGAGGTGATGCTGGTAGCGGTATCGTTCGGACCGCTCGAAGTCATTCAATCTCCACGCTGCGTCGACTCCCGTGTGTACGACAGGAGGAGGTTCCGACAGCGTTCCCGCGCCGAGCAAGGCCAACAACAGACAAAAAGTGCGTGTCATGGGTTGATTCTCCGGGCTCGAGTGCATTGCCCGCAGTCACTCCACTGGGATTTCGTGGGGGCGCAGCACTTGCTTCATGAACACAGTGGGCGTGGAAATCCATTCCTGCCCAGGAACGATCGTTCCAGGATGGGTGTGCGCGGCCCCCGGAGGTGTCAGCGGGAGAGCGCGTCGGAAATCGCGGCGGAGATGATCGTGTGGCGTGAACTGACGGCGCTGAGGAGAGCTGTGGTCTCTTCATCGAAGTCCTCGTCCTCGCGGTCCCAGAGGAGGAGGTCCGCCCGGGCGTGGTCGCCGATGGTTTCGGCAAGCTGCGACACGCTTGCCTGAAGGGAGGAGATGCCGAAGACGGTCTCAAGAGCGTCCTGATAGGCAAGGAGGTAGGCCTCCCGGTAGGCCGGGACCTCCATCAGTCGGGGGGAGAATGCGTCTGTTCCGTGGAGATCGTTCTCGCCGATGCTGACGGAGGTACCGTCCCAGTT